>NZ_JBHYJH010000065.1:0-49550 GCF_042740445.1 Streptomyces sp. NPDC059003
GAAGATCGTGGAGACCCTGATCGACGAGGCCATGAAGATCGCCGAGCAGATGGAGGCCACAGGCGTCCCCGCCGGGGTGCCCGACATCACCGTGAGCTGAGCGGCACGCCGAACGGCGAGCCGGGAACGAACCAGTAAGGGGGCCCGAGCATGACCATTCTGGAGACCATCCGGGGGCCGCGGGACCTGAAGGCGCTGACCGAGGCCGACCTTGGCGAACTGGCGGAGGAGATCAGGGAGTTCCTGGTCCACGCGGTCGCGAGGACCGGCGGACATCTCGGGCCCAACCTGGGGGTGGTGGAGCTCACCATCGCCCTGCACCGCGTCTTCGAGTCACCCGTCGACCGCATCGTCTGGGACACCGGCCACCAGAGCTACGTACACAAGCTGCTCACCGGGCGGCAGGACTTCTCCAAGCTGCGCGGCAAGGGCGGCCTGTCCGGCTATCCGTCGCGCGAGGAGTCCGAGCACGACATCGTCGAGAACAGCCACGCGTCGACCGCGCTCGGCTGGGCGGACGGGCTCGCCAAGGCCCGCCAGGTGCTCGGCGAGCGCGGGCACGTCGTGGCCGTCATCGGCGACGGCGCGCTCACCGGCGGCATGGCGTGGGAGGCGCTCAACAACATCGCGGCCGCGAAGGACCGGCCGCTGATCATCGTCGTGAACGACAACGAGCGCAGCTACGCCCCCACCATCGGCGGCCTCGCCAACCACCTCGCCACGCTGCGCACCACCGACGGCTACGAGCAGGTGCTCGCCTGGGGCAAGGACGTCCTCCAGCGCACCCCCGTCGTCGGCCGGACGCTGTACGAGTCGCTGCACGGCGCCAAGAAGGGCTTCAAGGACGCCTTCGCGCCGCAGGGCATGTTCGAGGACCTGGGCCTGAAGTACGTCGGGCCGATCGACGGGCACGACACCAGGGCCGTGGAGTCGGCGCTGCGCCGCGCGAAGCGCTTCCACGGTCCCGTGCTCGTCCACTGCCTCACCGAGAAGGGCCGCGGCTACGAACCCGCGCTCGCCGACGACGCCGACCGCTTCCACACCGTCGGCGTCATGGACCCGCTGACCTGCGAGCCGCTCGCCCCGTCCAACGGCCCCTCGTGGACGTCGGTGTTCGGTGACGAGCTCGTGCGGATCGGCGCCGAGCGCGACGACGTCGTGGCGATCACTGCGGCCATGCTGCACCCGGTGGGGCTCACCAAGTTCGCCGAGGCCTACCCGGACCGCGTGTGGGACGTCGGGATCGCCGAGCAGCACGCGGCGGTGTCCGCGGCCGGGCTCGCCACCGGCGGCCTGCACCCCGTCGTCGCGGTCTACGCCACCTTCCTCAACCGCGCCTTCGACCAGCTCCTGATGGACGTCGCGCTGCACCGGTGCGGGGTGACGTTCGTGCTCGACCGGGCCGGAGTCACCGGAGTTGACGGACCGTCACACAACGGCATGTGGGACATGTCGGTCCTCCAGGTCGTACCGGGCCTCAGACTCGCGGCGCCGCGCGACGCCGACCAGCTGCGCGTCCAGCTGCGCGAAGCGATCGCCGTCGACGACGCGCCCACGGTCCTGCGCTTCCCGAAGGAGTCGGTCGGGTCTCCGATCCCGGCGGTCGACCGCGTCGGCGGGATGGACGTCCTCGCCGCGGACCCGGACCCGGACGTGCTGCTCGTCGCCGTCGGCGTGCTGGCCCCCGTCTGCCTCCGGGCCGCCGAGCTGCTGCGGGAGCGGGGGATCGGCTGCACCGTGGTCGACCCGCGCTGGGTCAAGCCCGTCGACGCGGAGCTGCCGCCGCTGGCCGCGCGGCACCGCCTGGTCGCGGTCGTCGAGGACAACAGCCGGGCGTCCGGCGTCGGCGCGGCGGTCGCCCTCGCGCTCGCGGACGCCGAAGTGGACATCCCCGTACGGCGGTTCGGCATCCCGGAGCAGTTCCTCGCGCACGCCAAGCGCGGCGAGGTCCTCGCGGACCTGGGACTCACCCCGGCCGAGATCGCCGGGCGGATCAGCGCGACGATCGCCCGCAAGGCGGCGGCCGGGGCGGAAGGGATGGAAGGGACGGCAGGGGCGGAAGGGACGGCAGGTGCGGTCGGCATCGGCGCGCAGGGGGCCGCCGTCGAGGCCGGGGCCGAGGAAGCGGCCGGTGCCACCGGCGAGGAGCGGGCCGGTGCCACTGCCCGCAACGAGCGGGCCGGTGCCACAGCCGGCGACGAGCGGGCCGGTGCGGCCGGCATGGAGCGAGCCGGTGCGGCCGGCGAGGAGAACCGGGCATGACCAGCATGAGCAAGGAGTTCGACCTCGGCAGACTGCTCGCCGAGCGCGGCGGAGAGCGGTACGAACTGCACACCCGCCACCTCAACCACCAGCTGCCGCGCATGCTCCACACCATCGGCTTCGACAAGGTCTACGAGCGCGCCGAGGGCGCCTACTTCTGGGACGCGGACGGCAACGACTACCTCGACATGCTCGCCGGCTTCGGCGTGATGGGGCTCGGCCGCCACCACCCCGTCGTACGCAAGGCGCTGCACGACGTGCTCGACGCCTCGCTCGCCGACCTGACGCGCTTCGACTGCCAGCCGCTGCCCGGACTCCTCGCGGAGGAACTGCTGCGGCACAGCCCGTACCTGGACCGGGTGTTCTTCGGCAACAGCGGCACCGAAGCCGTGGAGACCGCCCTGAAGTTCGCGCGGTACGCGACGGGCAGGCCGCGTGTCCTGTACTGCGCGCACGCCTTCCACGGCCTGACCACCGGGTCGCTCTCGGTGAACGGCGAGACCGGCTTCCGCGACGGCTTCGCGCCGCTGCTCCCCGACACCGCGGTGCCGCTCGGCGACCTCGACGCGCTGCGCCGGGAGCTGCGGCGCGGCGACGTCGCCGCGCTGATCGTCGAGCCCATCCAGGGCAAGGGCGTGCACGAGACTCCGCCCGGCTATCTGCGGGCCGCCCAGGACCTCCTGCACCAGCACAAGGCGCTCCTCATCGCCGACGAGGTGCAGACCGGCCTCGGCAGGACCGGCGCCTTCTACGCCCACCAGCACGAGGAGGGCGTCGAGCCCGACCTGGTGTGCGTGGCCAAGGCGCTGTCGGGCGGCTACGTCCCGGTCGGGGCGACCCTCGGCAAGGACTGGATCTTCAAGAAGGTCTACTCGTCGATGGACCGCGTGCTCGTGCACTCGGCGAGCTTCGGGTCCAACGCGCAGGCCATGGCGGCGGGGCTCGCCGTCCTCGCCGTCATGCGGGACGAGAAGACCGTCGAGAACGCGCGCGTGACGGGGGAGCTCCTGAAGTCCAGGCTCACGGCCCTGGTGGACCGCTACGAACTGCTCAGTGACGTGCGCGGGCGCGGCCTGATGGTCGGCATCGAGTTCGGCAGGCCCAAGTCGCTGAAGCTGCGCAGCCGCTGGGCGATGCTGCAGGCCGCGCGCAAGGGCCTGTTCGCGCAGATGGTCGTCGTACCGCTGCTGCAGAAGCACCGGATCCTCACGCAGGTGTCCGGCGACCACCTGGAGGTCATCAAGCTCATCCCGCCCCTGACGGTGGGGGAGAAGGAGGTCGACCGGTTCGTCGAGGCCTTCACGGCGGTCATGGATGACGCGCACAGCGGGGGCGGTCTCATGTGGGACTTCGGGAAGACGCTGGTGAAGCAGGCGGTGGCGAACCGCTGACTTGTGGGTGGCTGTCCTGGCGGCAGGACGGCACGCATTATCACGTACCGGCCCGCTGTTCCATGGCGCAGCGGCGGCTTTGCTGAACCTGCGCCATTCCGCGGCCTTTTGACGTCGCCGACGCCTCTGATGGAGGGCGTGACTGACACGCTTGCTCGGGAACGCAACACGCTGTCCTTGCTGCCCTTGTTGCATGAACCGAGGAGAATCATGAGACGTACGAATGGTGTCGCCGGCGTCCTGCTTTCGGCGGGTCTGGTGGCGTCGCTGGTCGGTGTCGCGGCACCCGCCGCCGCTGCCGCCGAACCGGCGGCCTGTGCGTGGACACCGACCAACCTGCCGATACCCGCCGGCGCGACGACCGGCACGGTGTTCGCGGCCGACGGCAGCGGCGGTTACGCGGGCACGACCACGGACGGCTCGAATTACGGGAAAGACAACCACGCCGTGGTGTGGAAGAACGGAAAGGTCACCGACTACGGCTACCTGAACGACCCCGACTATGTGAAGGGGGTCGAAATCGATGGGGTGAACGACGCCGGGACGGTCATCGGAATTGCCCGCCGGAAGGACGGGAACTACCACGCCATTCGTTCGCGCAACGGCAAGATCGAGCGCCTGCCCGAACCGGCCGGAACCGACGTTTCTTCGGTGCGTGGCATCAACGACAAGGGTGACATCGTCGGCAGCGTCGGGACGGTCGTCGACAACATCAGGCGTTTCCGTCCGGTGATCTGGCCCGCCGACCAGCCCGGGAAGGTGGTCGATCTGACCGGAGTGCCCGAGGAGACGCCGATCCCGTGGGGCATCGACCAGGACGGCACCGTGCTGCTCCTGGCGGGCCCCAGCAACGCGCGGGTCCCCTACCTCTGGAAGGACGGCAAGGCGCGCGCACTGCCCCTCCCCAAGGGGGCTTGGGACGTCGCCCTGCGCGGAATCTCGAACGGCCGTGTCGTCGCCGACGTCAAGACCTACAACCCCGGCTACGCGCACCTGGGCGTGCTGTGGGACCGCGACGGACAGCCGCAGGTGCTGCCGCGGAACGAGGGCATCCGGGGCATCAACCGCAACGGTCAGATCGTCGGGGTCACCGATACGTCCGGCACGACGGAGTACGGCGTGTGGCAGCTGGCGACGCTCAGCTCCACGCTGAAGCAGACCTCCGAGCTCGGCCTGGAACTCGCCGCGACCAGTGGCGACAACAGCCTCGGCGGCCGGAGCTGGAAGAACCCCGACGGCCGGATCAAGCCGACGGTGTGGAACTGCCGCTGAGGATCTCCTGAGGAGCCCCTGAGGAGCCGCTGGAGGAGGCGCTGAGCAGCCGTCGAGCGGCCGACTCCGTGGGGAATCCTGATCGTTTGCCTACGGGGCAATAAATTTGCCCCGTAGGTAAGGCTCTGGCTCAATCGACCGTATGAGCCATGCCACCCCGGACGACGAGGAGGCGGCCGACGCGCTGCCTGCCGTCGCCCCTCAGCTGCGTGAGCTGCGCCGCCGTGCCGTGCTGACCCTGGAGGCCGCGGCCCGTGCGGCGGGACTCTCGCCCGCGCACCTGTCGCGGCTCGAGACCGGGCAGCGCCAGCCGTCCCTGCCGATGCTGCTCACCCTCGCCCGTACCTACGGTACGACGGTGTCGGAGCTGCTCGGCGAGACGCCCGCCGACCGGGACGCCGTCGTGCGCGCCCCGCAGATGGAGCCCACCGCCGCCGGAGGCTGGACCTACTGGCAGGCGGGCTCTCCCGGCCGCGGCATGCAGGCCCTGCGCGTGCACGTGCCGCACGGCGCGCAGGGCGACATCGTCCGCGTACATCCGGGCGAGGAGTGGCTGTACGTCCTCCAAGGGCGGGTGCGCCTGCGCCTCGGCGACACCTCGTACACCCTCGCACCCGGCGACAGCGCGCACTTCGACTCGCTGACACCGCACCGGATCGCCGCCGTGGACCACGGCGGCGCCGACTTCCTCTTCGTGCACACCTTGCTGCAGAGCCCTGCCGCCGCGCTCTGTCTCGGCGGCCCTACCAGGGGAGACCGACATGACGGAATCTGAACCGCAGGAGTCGGGCCAGCCCCGCCGCCGCATGGTCCTGGAGGAGAAGTTCCCGCGCGCCCTGTGGATACGGCTGATCATCTACGTCGCCGTGGGCCACCTGTTCGCCGGCTTCATCTATCTGCTGTTCGTCCTCGGCGGCCAGAACCAGTAGGGGAACCCGTAGGGGTCCCCGAGCCCGTCAGTCCAGGAGGCGCTCGCGCAGGCGGTCACGGGTCTCCGGAGCCAGGCCGAGCCCCTGGGCGAGATACGTGTCCGTGTCGCCCCACGTCTGCTCGATGGTCGTGAAGGCCGCCGCCAGGTACTCGGCGCGGGCCTCGAACAGCGGGCTCAGGAGCGCCATGACCTCGGGGGACATGGCGTCGGGCGACGAGCTGCTGCGGTGCACCTTGTAGCGGCGGTGGGCCGCGTTGGACTTCAGGTAGTCCGCCTCGATGGCCTCCCGCTCCACGCCGACGGCGAGGAGCGTCACGGCGATCGACAGGCCCGCGCGGTCCTTGCCCGCCGCGCAGTGCATGAGCGCGGGCAGGCTGTCCTCGGCCAGGGCGTGCAGGACCCGGCTGTGCTCGGGCGCCCGCTCCTTGATCATCACGCGGTACGAGGCCGACATGCGGTCCGCCGCCCTGCCGTCGGACAGGACCGTGCGCAGCTCGTCGACGTGGCCGTCGCGGACCATCTTCCAGAACTCGGCGCCGTCCGCCGGGTCGGACAGCGGCAGGTTCACGTTGCGCACGCCGGGCAGCTCGACGTCCGGGCCCTCCAGGCGCTGGTCGGCGGCGTTGCGGAAGTCGAAGACCGTGCGCAGGCCGAGCGAGGAGAGGAACGTCGCGTCGGCCGCGGTGGCGTGGGCGAGGTGCCCGCTGCGGAACAGGACGCCGTGGCGCACCCGGCGGCCGTCGACGGTCGGCAGGCCGCCCACGTCACGGAAGTTGCGCACACCGGCAAGGTCGGGTTCGGTCGACGGGACCTGCTGCGTCACGGGGTCTCCTCTTGATCGGGGACGGCACGGAGGACTCGCGCGGGGGCGGCTCGCCCCGCGGCCCGGGCGGCGCGGGTCGTCGACCGCGCCGATGATCGGACTGCGCACTGGTTGTGCCTTCGACGATACGACATGGGTTCCTCAGGCAATCAGTGCCGCGGAGGGGCGTGCACGGGCGTTGCCCCGGCGGTCGGATGGGCTCGAAGATGTGCGGTGACGCGCGTGCCTGTCGATTTCTGTTGACCCGTGATCTGTAGGCCCCTGGGGGTTTGATGATCGAGGTAGGCGAAGACGGCCGCACCTGGCTGCTCTCGGGCCCCACCAGCAGTTACGCGCTCCACCTCACCAACCGCGACGAGCTGCTCCACCTGCACTGGGGCCCGCGCCTCGCGCTCGCCGACGCCGAGGCACTCGCCGCCGGGCCGCCGGGGGCCGTGCGGCCCTTCGAGTCGCGTCTCGACGGGCGTGAGGAGTACCCCGTCGAGGGCGGCCCCCGGTTCGTGCACCCCGCGCTCTCCGTACGCGGCGGCGGGGTGCGCGGCACCGAGTGGCGGTTCACGAGCGCGAGCGCCGAGGCGGACGAGCTCCAGCTGTCCTTCACCGACGCCGTGCACCGGCTGGAGGTCCTGCTCGACTACCGGCTGCGCGGCGACGTCGTCGAGCGGTACGCCGTCCTCGTCCACCGAGGAGACGAGGGCGACCCGGACCTGGAGGTCCTGCGCGCCGACTCGGCGACCTGGACGCTGCCGCGCCGCGAGCGCTGGCGCCTGTCGCAGCTGCACGGGCGCTGGGCGGCGGAGTCCCGGCTCGTACGCGGCGACCTCACGTACGGCGAAAAGGTCATCGGCAGCCGCCGCGGGCACACCGGCCACGAGCACCTGCCCTGGGTGGCGCTCGACGCCGACGGCGCCACCGAGGAGCGCGGCGAGGTCTACAGCTGCGCGCTCGCCTGGTCCGGGTCGTGGCGCGTCGCGGTGCACCAACTCCCGGACGGCGCCGTGCAGATCACGGGCGGCGCCGGGCACGACGACTCCGGACAGGCACTGCTCGCCCCCGGCACCGCCATGGTCACGCCCGTCTTCGCGGGGCTGTGGAGCGACGGAGGCTTCGGCGGGGCGAGCCGGGCCTGGCACGCCTACCAGCGGGAGCACGTCATCCCGGACGCCGACGAGGTGCGGCCCGTGCTCTACAACTCCTGGGAGGCCACCGGGTTCGACATCTCCGCCGACCAGCAGCGGGCGCTCGCGGCGCGGGCCGCGGAGCTCGGCGTGGAGCTGTTCGTCGTCGACGACGCGTGGTTCGGACGGCGCGTCAGCGACCGGGCCGGGCTCGGCGACTGGACACCCAACCCGGACCGCTTCCCCGGCGGCCTCAAGCCGCTCGCGGACGAGGTGCACGCCCTGGGCATGCGGTTCGGCATCTGGGTCGAGCCGGAGATGGTCAACCAGGACAGCGACCTGTACCGCGCGCACCCCGACTGGGTCCAGCACCACCCGGGCCGCGGCCGCACCGAGTTCCGCAACCAGCTCGTCCTGAACCTCGCCCGCCGCGACGTCCAGGACCACCTGTGGGAACAGCTCGACGCGCTCCTGTCCGGCGCGCCCGTCGACTACGTGAAGTGGGACTTCAACCGCAGCTTCACGGACGCGGGCTGGCCGGGCGCCGCCTACCCCCAACGGCTGTGGGCCGCCCACGTGCACGCCTTCTACGACCTGCTCGACCGGCTGCGGGCCGCGCACCCCACCGTCGCCTTCGAGTCCTGCTCGGGCGGCGGCGGCCGGGTCGACCTCGGCGTCCTCTCCCGCACCGACCAGGTGTGGACGTCCGACAACACCGACCCGTCGGACCGGCTTGCCATTCAGTACGGTTTCAGCCAACTCCATCCGGCCCGCGTGATGGCCGCCTGGGTCACCGACAGCCCTAACACACAGCTGAACGGCCGGGTGAGTTCACTGCGGTTCCGCTTCGTCAGCGCGATGGCCGGGGTGCTCGGCGTGGGCGGCGACCTGACCCGGTGGAGCGCGGCCGAACTCGCCGAAGCGCGCGGCTGGGTGGAGCTGTACAAGCAGATCAGGCCCGTGGTGCAGCGCGGCGAGCAGTACCGCCTGCGCGCCCCGGACGGCGGCCTGAGCGCCACGCAGTACGTCCTCGGGGACGAGACCGTCGTCCTCGCCTGGCTGCAGGCGCAGTCGTACGGGGAGGAGCCGCCGCCGGTGCGGCTGCGCGGGCTCGACCCCGCGGCGGCGTACGAGTGCCGCGAGACGGGACGGGTGCACCGCGGCGCCGTGCTGCTCCACCACGGCCTGCGCACCGGTCTCCACGGGGACCTGGACGCGGCGGTGTTCCGGCTGCGACGCGTGCCGACGCCGGACTGACGCGTGGACCGTATTCCGGCTTGGCGCAATCTTGACCAATGGCCTTTATCACCCCTCGTCAAGCCCTTATTACGATGGCGTAGGTCACTTGCCGCCAGGAAAGATGTGGCAACGTGACAGCAGAGTCGACACCTTTCACCAAGAACGCACCCAGCGCACCTACGGACACCTTCGCCTCCTACGCGGCGGTCGGCGACAGCTTCACCGAGGGCGTGGGGGACCCCGGGCCCGACGGGTCCTTCATCGGCTGGGCCGACCGGCTCGCCGTCCTGCTCGACGACCTGGCCCCGGAGCACACGTTCCGGTACGCCAACCTCGCCGTGCGCGGCAAGCTGCTCGACCAGATCGTCGCGGACCAGGTGCCGCGGGCGAAGGAGCTCGCGCCCGACCTGGTCACCTTCGCCGCGGGCGGCAACGACATCATCCGCCCCGGCACCGACCCGGACGAGGTCGCCGAGCGCTTCGAGCGGGCCGTCGCCGACCTCGCGTCGGCCGTCGGCACCGTCGTCGTCACCACCGGGTTCGACACCCGCGGCGTGGCCCTCCTGAAGCACCTGCGCGGCAAGATCGCCACGTACAACGGCCATGTCCGCGCCGTCGCCGACCGGTACGGCTGCCCGGTGCTCGACCTGTGGTCGCTGAAGTCCGTGCAGGACCGGCGGGCCTGGGACGACGACCGCCTGCACCTGTCGCCCGAGGGGCACACGCGCGTGGCGCTGCGCGCGGCCCAGGTCCTCGGCCTGCGGGTGCCCGCCGACCCGGAGCAGCCGTGGCCGCCGCTGCCGCCGCGCGGCACGCTCGAGGAGCGGCGCGACGACATCCACTGGGCGCGCGAGCACCTGGTGCCGTGGATCGGGCGACGGCTGCGCGGGGAGTCGTCGGGCGACCATGTGGAGGCCAAGCGGCCGGACTTGATGCCCCTGTAGTTGCCTGCGGCACCTGCGACCGGGGGGTTGGACCGGTGCAGTGACAGGGCGGGAGTGGCGGCCTCACGCGCGCGTGCGCGGGTGCTGGGATGTCGGCCAGCCGTCCCTTCGGGGGCGCACGACCGGCCCATCGGAAGGACCCCGCCATGCCCGTACGTCTCCTCACTCGGCCCGTACGCCGCCCTGCCCGGCCCGGGCGCCCGCTCGCCGCGGCCGTCGCCGTGCTCGCCGTGTTCGGCCTGCCCGCCGCGCCCGCGGTCGCGGTCGAAGCGGCTGCCGCGCCTGCCGCCTCCGCCGCCCTGCGGGACCCCGACGCGGCCACCGTGACCGTCACCGGCGCGGGCAGCGCGAGCGCCGCACCGGACCTGGCGACCGTCACCGCGGGCGTCGAGGTGACCGCGCCGACGACCGGGAAGGCGCTCAAGGCGCACAAGAAGGCGGCCGACGCGCTCCTCGCCGCCGTGCGCGCCGCGGGCGTCGCCGAGCGGGACGTCCGCACGGAGAACGTCAGCCTGTCGCCCGTGTACGAGCACAAGGACGGGACGTCCAAGCTCACCGGCTACCAGGCCGCGCAGACGTTCTCGATCAAGGTCCGTGAGGTGGCCGACACCGGCAGGGTCGCCCAGGCCGCCATGGACGCGGCCGGCGACGCGGGCCGGATCCACGGGGTGAGCTTCGACGTCGCCGACAAGGGCGAACTGCGGGCGCGGGCGCGCGAGGCCGCGTACCACGACGCCCGCGCCAAGGCCGAGCAGTACGCGGAGCTGAGCGGTCGGCGGCTCGGTCGCGTCGTCTCGATCAGCGAGAGCGACGGGGCGTACCCGCGCCCGATGGCCGTGCCCACGGAAGCCCTCGCCAAGGACGCGGCCGCCGTGCCGGTCGCGCCCGGCGAGATCGAGGACCACGTGACGCTGACCGTCACGTACGAGCTGGACTGACCCGACCCGACCGTCGGCCCGGGGGAGGAGCGGGGCTCAGGCCCGCAGGTCCGCGAGGGTCAGGCCGAGCTCGCGGGCCAGGGCCTCGTCCGTCCACGCCCGGGCCCGCGCACGGGACAGCGCGCCCGGGTAGGCGGTCATCTGGACGGCGAGGCCGTCGAGGAGGGCCGTCAGGCGCAGTGCCGCGCCCATCGGGTCGGGGCAGCGGAACTCGCCCGCGGCCACGCCCTCCGCGATGACCTCGGCGAGCGCCGCCTTCCAGCGCCGGTCGAGATCGCGCGTCACCGCCCGCAGCGCGGGTTCCCGCACGGCCGCCGCCCAGCCCTCGATCCACAGCCGCCACCCCTTGGCCTGGCCCGTCGGCGCGTACCAGCGGATCGCGGCCCGCAGCTTGCGCACCGTGGTCGTGCGGCGGTCGAGGAGCTTGTTCAGGCGCGCGAGGTCGCCCTCCGCGGCGTGGGCGAACGCGGCGGCGACCAGCTCGTCCTTGGTCGAGAAGTGGTACAGGACGAGCGCGTTGCTCACCCCGAGCGCGGCCGCGACGTCGGCGATGCGCACGGCCGCCACGCCCCGCGCCTCGATCTGCTCGACGGTGGCGGACAGCAGCTCCACCCGCCGCTCCACCACGCTCAGCCGCACTCTCGTCACGCCGTGCACCTTACCTACGGGGCAGCTGAGCACCGTACCTACGGGGCAACACCTACGGGGCGACGGCCCCCTGCCGGTGGACCTGCGCCGTGCCGTACCAGCCGAACCGTTCGGCGATCTCCGGCAGGCGGTCGTCGACCACGGCGTGCGCGGCGGCGCGCGGTGTCGTGTCGTCCCGCTCCGCGCGCGCGAGGACCTGCTCGACGAGGGCGCGCATGGACCGGCGGGTGTGGGCGAAGGCCTCGTCGGCCATGGCGGCACCCCTGGAGGCGGAGCCGATGTCGCCGAACAGGGTCCACCACCACCAGGCGTTGGTGGCCGAGTTCACGACGACGTCCGGCAGGACCGTGATGCCGCGCCCGGCGAGCAGCCGCTCCGCCTCCGGCAGGACCGGCATGTTCGCCGCCTCGGCGATCCAGCGGGCCGTGATCCGGTCCTGGTTGGCCGCGTCGACGGCGTACGACACCGCGGCGGGCACCAGGACCTCGACGTCCGCGCTCAGCCAGGCGTCGTCGGGCAGCTCCTGGTCGCCGGGGCGCAGCGCCGTGCGGTCGACGGTCCCGTACGCGTCGCGGGCGGACAGGAGCGCCTCCACGTCGAGGCCCTCCGGGTTGGCGACCGTGCCCTTGATGTCGGCGACGGCCACGACCGTGAGCCCCGCGCGCGCGAGGAAGCGGGCGGTCGCGCCGCCCATGGTGCCGAGGCCCTGCACGGCCACGCGCGCGTGGCGGCGGTCGACGCCCGCCGCGTCGAGCGCGGTGAGCACGGACTCCGCGACACCGCAGCCGCCGACGAGCGCGTCGAGCCCGATCCCGTCGACCGTGACGGCGAACGCGTCCGCGAGCCGCCGCCGCGCCGCCGCCTCGTCGTCCAGGAGCGGGTAGACGGCCTGCACGGACGAGGTCAGGCCCGCCTCCGCCGCGGCCCGGTCGACGAGGTCCTGGGTCAGGCCCAGGTCCTCCCCGGTGGTCCAGCAGGACTCGACGTACGGGCGCATCGCGCGCAGATAGCGCACGAGCACGCCGTACGCCGCCGGGTCCCGCGGGTCGCAGTCGATGCCGCCCTTGGCGCCGCCCAGCGGGATGTAGCGGGCCCGCGGGTCGTAGTGCAGGGCCTCCTTCATCGTCATGCCGCGGGCGAGCCCGGCGACCTCCTCGCGCGTGCAGCCCGGCCGCATCCGCAGGCCTCCGCTGCACACGCCGCGCACGAGCCGGTCGACGACGAGGAAGCCCCGGCAGCCGGTGACGTGGTCGGTCCAGGTGAGCGACAGGAAGGGCGCGGAGTTGGCGGAGGCGGACGGTGCCGAGGCGGGGGCGGTCGGTGCCGAGTCGGTCGGCGCGGAGGTCGTGGGCATGCGGTCTCCCGAGGATGGCTACTGAATGTCCAGTCAGTAGCCAGTACACCACGGGCGGCCTGCGGTGCGGTCAGCCGGCCTCGTGGGCCTGCCGCGCCGGCGCGTCGCGCAGGTCGCAGAACTCCTTGAAGCCCTGACTGGTCAGGCCCATCGCGGAGTTGAAGCGCGAGCGCAGGTTCTCGACGGCCACGATGGTGGTGAGCTCGACGAAGGCGGGCTCGCCGAGCCGCCCGAGCAGCCGCCGCGCGAGCTCGTCGTCCACCTCGGGCGGCGTCGCCGTCACCGCCTCCGCGTACTCCATGACGTCGCGCTCCAGCGGCGTGTAGGCCTCGCTCTCGCGCCACAGCGGCACGTCGTGCAGCTTCTGCGGGTCCATGCCGAGCTTGTGGCCCTCCCAGTAGCCGAAGTCCATGCACCAGGAGCAGCCGATCGAGGCCGCCGACGCCATCACGGCGAGCTCCTTCAGGCCCGCGTCCAGCTTCTTCCACTTGGCGACGGACTGCTCGAAGCGCAGGTAGGACCAGAGGACCCGGCGGTGGTGGGCCATCGCCCTGCCCGGGTCGAGGACCTTGCCGTAGGCGCGCTTCGAGTACCACTCCATGGCGCGGAAGAGCAGCGAGCGGGGCGGGGTGAGCGAGATGCGGGCCATGGTGGCCACCTCCAAGGCGTACGGGGCGTTTTTCGCCGCTTCACCGAGGAGACGGATCACGGACGCGCGGATGTGACATCGGTGGTGAGACCGGCCCTCAGGCCGGTCCCGGCGGCCGCTGTCAGAGGGGGCGCACATAATGGGGGGAGCCTGAGCAGCCTGTTCCTGGAGGTGCCGTGTCCCGCTCCCTGAGCCCCATGCTCCGCTCGCTGCGGCCGGTCGCCTTCGGCGCCGAGCCCGCCGGGGAGCGGCTCGCGCGCATCCACAGCTCGCCGCACTTCGCGAACGGCTCGTTCCAGAACCCGGTGGGAGCGCGGACCAGACCGTCCGGCTCGGCCCTGGCGTTCGCGCGGGTCTACTTCCGCAGGGAGGACCGCGCCCGCCGCGCCCCCGCGGGCCACGTCCCGGTGCACGCGACGACGCTCGCGGACCTGGCCAGGCCCCCGGCGAGCGGCCTCAGGCTCACCTGGATGGGGCACTCCAGCGTCCTCGCCGAGATCGACGGGCGCCGGGTGCTCTTCGACCCGGTGTGGGGCGAGCGGTGCTCGCCGTTCTCCTTCGCCGGGCCGCGGCGGCTGCACCCCGTGCCGGTGCCGCTCGCGGCCCTCGGCCCGGTCGACGCGGTCGTCATCTCGCACGACCACTACGACCACCTGGACCTGCCCAGCATCAAGGCGCTCGCGGGCACGGACACGGTGTTCGCCGTGCCGCTGGGCGTCGGCGCGCACCTGGAGCACTGGGGCGTGCCCGCGGAGCGCCTGCGCGAGCTCGACTGGCACGAGTCCACCCGGATCGCGGGCCTGACCCTGACGGCGACGCCCGCGCGGCACTTCTGCGGCCGCGGCCTGCGCAACCAGCAGCACACGCTGTGGGCGTCCTGGTGCGTGACGGGCCCCGAGCACCGCGTGTTCCACAGCGGCGACACCGGCTACTTCCCGGGGTTCGAGGACATCGGCGCCCAGTACGGCCCGTTCGACGCCACGATGATCCAGATCGGGGCGTACTCGGACTTCTGGCCCGACATCCACATGCGGCCCGAAGAGGGCCTGCGCGCGCACCTGGACCTCCAGGGCGGACGGCCGCGCGGCGTGCTGCTCCCGATCCACTGGGGCACGTTCAACCTCGCGCCGCACGCCTGGTCGGAGCCCGGCGAGGGCACGCTCGCCGCCGCCCGTGCGGCGGGCGCCGCGGTCGCGCTGCCCATCCCCGGCGAGCCCTTCGAGCCGTCGTCCGACGCGATGCCGGTCGCCCCGTGGTGGCGCGACATCGCCGTCGCCCCGGCGGAGGGTGGCCCGGCCGAGGCCCGGCGGCAGCCGCCCCTGGACGCGTCCGACCCGGAGACCGCGCCCGTCGGCTGACGGCACCTGTCAGCCGACGGCGCCCTTCCGCTGACGGCGCCCATCGGACAGGGCCTGACCGCATCTGTCGGCCGACGAGCGGAGCGGGCCGAGGTCCGGTCAACTTCGCGCACCCGGCGAAGGGTTCCCCCAGCGCGCGGCCCCCGCGCGTGCGCCGCGACGGCTCGGCGCTGCGGCGCACGGACGCTTCCGCCATCCGGGGAACCGCCGCAGGCCGGGCCCGCCACTGCCCCGGCGCGCGCGACGGGAACGGACGTCCGGCGGGCGCGCCGTTCTGTCGTACGGCCTGCTGTACGACCGCATTCGCGCAGCCGTACGACTGTTTTCGCGCTGCCGTGCGAGGCGTCATACCAGAGCGGGATGCTGCTCGCCGGACTTTGTCAACTGCCCGCCGCACGTGATGCGTTGGCGACTACCGTGTGTGGCCGTCGGGCGACGCAGGGGTCACATCACGGCCTGCCGGCCGGCACCGCGATGCCATCGACGAGGTGCCGCAGCCCATCGCTGAGGCGCCCGTCGCGACGTACCGAGGACGCTGATGTCTCACCTTCGCGCACCGGCAGCACGCGCAGACCGCCGTGAGGGCGGACGGCACGGCAGGACCGGCAGCCGCGCCGCGCCACCGCTGCCCGAGGCGCGCATACGGCCCCAGCTCCTGCGCATCGCGGTGCTGCCCGCCGTCGCCGTCGGCCTGTGCGGCAGCGCCGCCGTGCTCTACCTCGTCCGCACCGGCCCGACCCCGCCGCGGCAGCCGCTCGTCGCCGTGCTCGGCGCCGCGGCGCTGCTCGCCCTCACCGGCATCGTGATCGCCGTGGTGGCCGCCAACCGCACCGCGCGCGGCCTGCGCGACCGTGTCGCCGCCCTGCGCCGCTCCACCGCGCGCGGCCAGAGTGACCTGTGCGCCCTCGTCGAGCAGCTGCGCCGCGGCGACGCCCCCGCGGTGCGCGAGCCCGCCACCCGCGCGCCCGCACCGCCCGGCGACGAACTCGGCCTGCTCGCCGACGAGCTGGCCCGCGCGCACGACGGCGCCGTCACCGCCGTCGTGCAGGCCGCCAAGCTCTCCAGCCAGGCGGGCAGCGAGCAGAAGGTCGAGGTCTTCGTGAACCTGGCCCGGCGCCTGCAGTCCCTCGTGCACCGCGAGATCTCCCTCCTCGACGACCTGGAGAACGCCGTCGAGGACCCCGAGCTCCTCAAGGGCCTCTTCAACATCGACCACCTGGCGACCCGCATCCGGCGGCACGCCGAGAACCTCGCCGTGCTCGGCGGCGCCATGTCGCGGCGCCAGTGGAGCAGGCCCGTGACCATGACGGAGGTGCTCCGCTCGGCCATCGCCGAGGTCGAGCAGTACTCGCGGGTCAAGCTGGTGCCGCCCATCGACGGCACCCTGCGCGGCCACGCCGTCGCCGACGTCATCCACCTCTTGGCCGAACTCGTCGAGAACGCCACGGTGTTCTCCGCGCCGCACACCCAAGTCCTGCTGCGCGCCAACCTGGTGACGGCCGGGCTCGCCGTCGAGGTCGAGGACCGCGGCCTCGGCATGCCCGTCGCCGAGCAGAGCCGGATGAACCACCTGCTCGCCGACCCCGACCAGGTGAACGTCGCGAGCCTCCTCCAGGACGGGCGCATCGGCCTCTTCGTCGTGTCCGCGCTCGCCCGCAGGCACGGCATCGCGGTGCGGCTCCAGACCAACATCTACGGCGGCGTGCAGGCCGTCCTGATCGTGCCGCAGGGACTCCTCGGTGCCGAGCAGGACGGCTCGCCCGCCGGCCGCAGCGGCAGCACGGGGGCGAACGGGACGCACGGCGCGGCGGCCCACGGCGCCCTCGGCACCCTCGGCTCTTCGGCGGCCGCCCACGGGACGGCGCCGAGCGCCCCCGGCGGCGTACGGGACGGCGCGCGGCAGCCGATGCCCGCCCCCACCGCCGCGCACCCGCCCGCCCCCCAAGCCCCCTCGATCTCCCAGGCTCCCCAGGCCCCGCAAGCTTCCCAGGCCCCGCAAGCCCCTCAGACCCCGCAAGTCCCTCAGCCCCAGCAGCGCGGCGCCGACGGAGCCCCCTACCAGCCCCCCGCCCACCCGGCGGCCACCGCGGCCCCGCAGCCCCGCGCCTCCAAGACCCACGCCCCCCAGGCCCAGGGTGCGAACGGCGGCACCCCGCCCGCCCCGCTCCCCGTACGCGCCCCGCGCGGCGACCGGCCCACCCCCGCCGAAGCCGTGCCCGGCATCCGCCCCGAGGAGCGGCACGTCACCGCCGAGCACACCGCCACACCCCCGCTGCCCCGCAACGGCGCCGTACGCGGCCGCGTCGGCAAACCCCAGCTGCCCCGGCGCCGCGCCCAGGAACACCTCGCCCCCCAGCTGCGCGACGCCCCCGCTCCGCGCCCGGACGACGACCACCTCGTCGGCCACGACCCCGGTCTGATGGCCGCCTTCCAGCGCGGCATCGGGCTCGCCCAGGCCGCCCAGGCGCGTGAGGCCCTGCAGGACCACGAGGTCGGCGTCCCCACCGGCCACGGCGACCGACCGGACAGGACGGGCCACCCGGCCCGGCCCGACCGCGGCGACCAGGGCGGCTGACCGCACCACCCCCCACCCCGTCTGCCCCGCAGACCTCGAGCATCTCGAGACATACGTACTTCAAGGAGTCGATCCACCATGGCGAGCGACGTGCCGACCGGCCAGGTATCCGATCTCGACTGGCTGATGAGCGGCCTCGTGCAGCGCGTACCGCACACTCACAGCGCCGTCCTGCTCTCCTGCGACGGACTCGTGAAGTCGGTCCACGGCCTCGACACGGACAGCGCCGACCACATGGCGGCGCTCGCCGCCGGGCTCTACTCGCTGGGGCGCAGCGCGGGCGTCCGCTTCGGGGACGGCGGCGACGTGCGCCAAGTGGTCGTGGAGCTCGACTCCACGCTGCTGTTCGTGTCCACCGCGGGGTCCGGCACGTGTCTCGCGGTGCTCGCAGGCCGGGACGCGGACGCCGCGGTGCTCGGGTACGAGATGGCGATGCTGGTCAAGAGCGTGCGCCCGTACCTGGTCACAGCGCCGCGGCAGCCCGCAGGTGAGCCCGCGTCGATGAGGCGCTGAGCGTGGGGGCCCCGCACGACGGGCCATGGCTCGACGATGCCGCCGGGCGCCTCATCCGCCCCTACACGGTCAGCAACGGACGGACCAGACCGACCGCACGCCTTGACCTGCTGTCCCAGATGATGGCGACCGGCACCGCGCCCGCGGGCTATCTGAGCCCCGAGCACACGCTGGCGCTCGGGATGTGCGAGGCGCCCACGTCGGTCGCGGAGATCGCCGCCCAGCTGAAGCTGCCCGTGGCCGTGACCAAGGTGCTCCTGTCCGACCTCGTCGACTGCGGGGCCCTCACCACCAGACCCCCGGACTTCTACCACAACCCCACTGACCGGTCCCTGTTGGAGGCAGTGCTCGATGGACTACGACGACAGCTCTGACCCCTTCCCCACCGCGCTGAAGATCCTCGTCGCGGGCGGGTTCGGGGTCGGCAAGACGACCTTCGTGGGCGCGGTCAGCGAGATCGCGCCGCTGAGTACGGAGGAGTTGCTCACCACGGTCAGTGAAGCCACCGACGATCTCTCAGGAGTGGAGAACAAGACCACGACGACCGTCGCGATGGACTTCGGCCGGATCACGCTCGACCCCGAGCACGTGCTGTATCTGTTCGGCACACCGGGGCAGGAGCGTTTCTGGTTCATGTGGGACGAGCTGTCCGAAGGGGCGCTCGGCGCGGTGGTGCTCGCCGACACGCGGCGCCTGGAGGACTGCTTCGCCGCCGTCGACTTCTTCGAGCAGCGCGGCATGGGGTTCGTCGTGGCCGTGAACGAATTCGACGGCGCCTACCGCTACGAACCGGAGGAGGTGCGCACCGCCATCGACCTCGACCCGCAGGTGCCGGTCGTGCGGTGCGACGCGCGCATCTCGAGCTCCGGCATCCAGACGCTGCTCACGCTCGTGAAGCACCTGCTCGCCCACGCCCCCGCGGCGCCCACCTCCGGAGCCCACACATGACCCATGGAGCACGCACATGATGTACGAAGCGACCGGCCGTCTGCTGCTGACCCCGGTCGACAGGGAGGCGTCGGCGCGGGTGCGGCGGCTGCGCGAACTCGGCCTGGGGGAGCGGGAGGAGCCCGCCCTCGACGCGTTCGCCGACCGGCTCGCACGGATCATGGACGCGCCGTACGCCATGGTCAACTTCCTGGACGAGAACGGGCAGTTCTACGCCGGACTGCACGCGCCGGAGAGCGTGCCCGGCGGCGGGGAACCGGCCGGTGCCGCCGGGCCGGACGCCGTGCCGGACGCGGTGGTGGAGGGCGGCGTGGGGCGCCGCGTGCCGCGGGACCGCGGGTACTGCCCGCACGTGGTGGCGCGGGGCAAGGCGCTGGTCCTCGAGGACGTGTGCGACTACCCGCGGTTCGCGGGGAACCCGGTGGTCGACGAGTGGGGGGTGCGGTCCTATCTGGGCGCGCCGCTGATCGACCGGACCGGGATCGCGCTGGGCACGGTGTGCGTGGCGGACGTCGCGCCGCGGCCGTGGGGCAGGGCCGGGCTCGACACGATCAAGTCGACGGCGGCGGAGCTGACGGACCGGATCCACCGGCGGGAGGCGGAGGGCGAGCTGGACGCGCCTTGGTGACGTTCACAGGGTGACGTCGTCGCCGTCGGGGAACGTGATCCGCACCGTGTCGCCGTGCACGGCGCACCGGATCGCGTCCTTGAGCCCGTGCGGATGGACGGCGTCACGGGTGAGCGCCACGAGGGTGACGTGGACGCTGGTGCCGCCCGGGTGGTCGCGCGCCAGGAGGAACGGCGTCGCCGAGCGCGGGCCGAAGGCGTTGGCCTCGACCTGGTGCCCGACGCCTGCGCCCTCGTCCCAGCCGTGCAGCCCCACCAGCACGCTGCTCAGACCGCACCCGGTGCGCGCGAGGGCCCAGCCGGGCCCCTCCTCCGTGTGCGGCCGGGCCGTGTCCGCCACCGCGTAGCCGCCCTCGCGGACCGTCGCCCCCGCCGGGGCGCTCAGCCGGTGGACGCGGATCTCCCACGGCCCGTGCAGGAGGCTCGTGGTCAGCACCGGGAACACGTCGTCGGTGCCGGGAAGGCGGGCCTCGTAGCGCGACGCGGCCGTGCGGCCCGCGCAGAACAGCGGCTGGATGCGGCGTCGGCGCGACGGCGTGCCGTCCGGGGCGAGCAGTGCCAGATGGCTGTCGATGTTCCGCTCCCACGCGCGGGAGGCGGTGTCCGGGGCCGTCGCCGTGGAGTAGGCGAACTTGGCGTAGTGGGGGTCGTCGGTGGCGGGCCCCTCCGTAGGGGCGTGGTCGCTGCCGTGGTTGACGAGGCGGACGATGCCGTCGTGCCGGGTGCCGTGCAGCAGCCAGCCGGGCCCCGGGAGTGCCGTGTACTGGTCCGACTCCTCCACGGGGAGGGGGAGTTCGCGATCCGTCCACACGGGGTGGTCCGCCGGAAGCAGCAGCCCGAGGAACCCTTTGCTCGCCCAGTACGGTGACGCGGGACCCGAGTAGGCCTGCGTGGCCGGCAGGAACGTCCCGTACCAGCCGAGCGGCAGCAGACCGCGCTCGTCCGGGACGCCGCGCTCCACGAAGTGCCGTGCCGTGCCCGACGCCAGGCGCCGGGTGAGCCCGGGGGCCAGCGGTGAGCAGCCGGTGAGGGCGCCCAGCCACACCGGCGCCGTCGCGGCGATGCGGTACGTCAGGGAGCGGCCCTGGTGGACGGGCGCGCCGTCGGCGCCGAAGAAGTGCGGGTACGCGGCGAGGAACCGGGCGAGGCGCTCGCGGTAGACCTCGCCGCGCCCGCCGTCGCCGTCCCGGCCCGCCATGCGGGCCCACAGCAGCGGGTACAGGTGCAGTGCCCAGCCCACGTAGTAGTCGAAGTTGCGGCCGTCGCCGTCGCTGTACCAGCCGTCGCCGACGTACCAGTCCTCGATGCGGTCGAGCCCCGCGTCGATGTCGGCCTGGCGGTGCGGCGCGCCGACGGACGCGAGGAACTGCTCCGCGACCACCTGGAACAGGCGCCAGTTGTTGTCCCACGTGCGGGCGCCGACGAAGCCGGAGAGCCAGTCCACGACCCCGTCCCGCGCGCGGTCGTCGAGCCGGTCCCAGATCCACGGTCTGGTCTCGTGCAGGCCGATCGCGACCGACGCGGCCTCGACCATCTGCTGGGAGCAGTCGGTGAGTTCGGGCCAGGCCTCGCCGTCGCCGCGGGCGCGCAGATCGGGGTCCGTGCCCGTTGTCAGACCCTGCGCGTAGCGTTCGATCAGGTGGGGGTCGACGTCGCCGCCCGCTCCCGCGATCCGGAAGGAGGCGAGCAGGAAGGAGCGCGCGAAGCCTTCGAGGCCGTCCGAGACGACCCCCGACCAACTCCCGCGTCCCGGCAGGCGGTACTGCGCGAAGCGCGGTGTGGCATAGGGGACGAGGGCCTCCAACTGCCGGTCGGCGAGCGCCTCCCAGTGCGCGCGCGTCCAGCCGGTCAGGGGCGAGCGGACGCGGTCGGTGGGCGGGAGCGCGAGGTGGGGTGCGGGGGAAGGCATGCAGTAAGCGTGTACTGCGGGTCAGGAGTGCGCCAGAGGGCGGCGGGGACAGAGTGTAAGGGGGAGGCGGCAGTGGGGTGTTGACGGCTTCAGTAAGCGATTACTACTTTCCGGGCCCATGGGCCACGAGAAGCCCCGGAGGCACGTGAAGTCCTCGGGTCACGATGAGCCCCCGAGCCACGAGAGGAAGGAACCCCCCATGACCGACCTGCGCCTCGGCGTCCTCGGGTACGGGATGCGCGGCTCGCTCGCGCGCACGGCGCACCGGCCCGGCGCGGGCTCCCGCGTCATCGCGGTCGCCGACCCCGACGCGGCCGCGCGCGACCGGGCGGCGGCGGACCTCCCCGGCGCCCGCACGCACGGCGACGCCCGCGAGGTGATCGAGGCCCCGGACGTCGACGCCGTCGTCGTGCTCACGCCCGACCACACCCACGCCCCGCTCGCCCGCGACGCGCTGCGCGCGGGCCGGCCCGTCTTCGTCGAGAAGCCCCTGGACGTCGGCATCGAGGCGTGCGACGCCGTCCTGCGGACCGCGTACGAGACCGGCACGCGCCTGTACGTCGGGCACAACATGCGCCACATGCCGGTCGTCCGCCTGATGCGGGACATCGTGGCGCGCGGCGAGATAGGCGAGGTCAAGACGGTCTGGGTGCGCCACTTCGTGGGCTACGGAGGCGACTGGTACTTCAAGGACTGGCACGCCGAACGGCGGTACACCACGGGCCTGCTGCTCCAGAAGGCCGCCCACGACCTGGACGTGCTGCACTGGCTCGCGGGCGGCTACACCCGGCAGGTGCAGGCGCTCGGCGACCTCATGGTCTACGGCGGCATCCCGCACAGCCGCGCGCCCGGCGAGCCCAAGACGGCGGACTGGTACACCGAGGACGGCCACTGGCCGCCCGCCACCCAGCGCGACCTGAACCCGGTGATCGACGTCGAGGACGTGTCCCTGGTCAACCTGCGCCTGGACAACGGCGTGCTCGCGGCCTACCAGCAGTGCCACTTCACGCCCGACTACTGGCGCAACTACACGGTCATCGGCGACGCGGGCCGCCTGGAGAACATCGGCGACGGACCGGGCGGCGTCGTGAAGGTGTGGAACAAGCGCCGCTCGCTCCACCGCGCGGACGCCGACGCGGAGTATCCGGTGCCGGACATCCAGGACGAGGGCGGGCACGGCGGCGCCGACCCGCTCCTGATCGACGAGTTCCTCCGCTTCGTACGCCACGGGGGACGCACCGACACCTCACCGGTGGCCGCCCGGATGGCCGTCGCGGCGGGTGTGCGGGCGACCCAGTCGCTGCGGGACGGCGGCAGGCCCCGCGAGGTGGAGCCGGTCGATCCGGACCTGGCCGCCTACTTCGAACGGGGGCAGGTGCGCCGGCCGGAAGACCCGGAAGAGGCCCGTGTGCCTGGGGTCTGAAGGAAAGCTGCGGCAGCGCTTAAGAAATCCTCGATGGACCCGGGGCCAGGGTTACGGAAGATTGCTGCTGAGGTACACAAGGCCGCCAGACGACAGGAGTCGCCGCGTGAAGGCGCTGGTCAAGGAGAAGGCGGAGCCCGGGCTCCGCCTCATGGAAGTGCCGGAGCCGGTCATCGGGCCCGGCGACGTCCTGATCAAGGTGCTGCGCACCGGGATCTGCGGCACCGACCTGCACATCCGTGCCTGGGACGGCTGGGCGCAGCAGGCGATCAAGGCACCCCTGGTCGTCGGGCACGAGTTCGTGGGCGAGGTCGTCGAGACCGGCCGTGACGTCGCCGACGTCAAGGCGGGCGACCTGGTGAGCGGCGAGGGCCACCTGGTGTGCGGCAAGTGCCGCAACTGTCTGGCCGGGCGGCGCCACCTGTGCCGGGCGACGGTGGGCCTCGGCGTGGGCCGCGACGGCGCGTTCGCGGAGTACGTGGCGCTGCCCGCGAGCAACGTGTGGGTGCACCGGGTGCCGGTGGACCTCGACATCGCGGCGATCTTCGACCCGTTCGGCAACGCCGTGCACACGGCCCTGTCGTTCCCGCTGGTCGGCGAGGACGTGCTGATCACCGGCGCGGGCCCGATCGGCCTGATGGCCGCGGCCGTCGCCAAGCACGCGGGCGCCCGGAACGTGGTCATCACCGACGTCAGCGAGGAGCGCCTGCAGCTGGCCCGCAAGACCGGCGTCAGCCTCGCCCTCAACGTCGCCGAGTCGACCATCGCCGACGGACAGCGCGAGCTCGGCCTGCGCGAGGGCTTCGACGTCGGCCTGGAGATGTCCGGCAACCCCCGCGCGATGCGCGACATGGTCGCCAACATGACCCACGGCGGCAAGATCGCCATGCTCGGCCTGCCCGCCGAGGAGTTCGCGGTCGACTGGGCGCGGATCGTCACCTCCATGATCACGATCAAGGGCATCTACGGCCGTGAGATGTTCGAGACGTGGTACGCGATGTCCGTGCTCATCGAGGGCGGCCTCGACCTGGCGCCCGTGGTCACGGGGCGGTACGGGTACCGCGACTTCCAGGAGGCCTTCGACGACGCGGCGAGCGGCCGCGGCGGCAAGGTCATCCTCGACTGGACCGCCTGAGCCGCAGGCCGTCCGAGCCGCAAGCCGCCCGAGCCCCGGCCCCGCCCACCCGCCGACCTCCGAACTCCCAAAGGACCTCCGCATGTTCGACTCCGTACGCGACGACCTGGCCGCCACCCTCGACGAGATCCGCGCCGCCGGACTGCACAAGCCCGAGCGCGTCATCGGAACGCCGCAGTCCGCGACGGTCGCCGTTACCGCGGGCGGCCGACCTGGCGACGTACTGAACTTCTGCGCGAACAACTACCTCGGGCTCGCCGACCACCCCGAGGTGATCGCCGCCGCGCACGAGGCGCTCGACCGCTGGGGCTACGGAATGGCGTCCGTGCGCTTCATCTGCGGCACCCAGGAGGTCCACAAGGAGCTGGAGGCCCGCCTCTCGGCGTTCCTCGGCCAGGAGGACACGATCCTGTACTCCTCCTGCTTCGACGCCAACGGCGGCGTCTTCGAGACCCTCCTCGGCCCCGAGGACGCGGTCATCTCCGACGCCCTCAACCACGCCTCGATCATCGACGGCATCCGCCTGTCCAAGGCCCGCCGCTTCCGCTACGCCAACCGCGACATGGCCGACCTGGAGAAGCAGCTCAAGGAGGCCACCGAGGGCGGCGCCCGGCGCAAGCTGATCGTCACCGACGGCGTCTTCTCCATGGACGGCTACGTCGCCCCGCTGACGGACATCTGCGACCTCGCCGAGCGGTACGACGCCATGGTGATGGTCGACGACTCGCACGCCGTCGGCTTCGTCGGCCCCGGCGGGCGCGGCACGCCCGAGCTGCACGGCGTCATGGACCGCGTCGACATCATCACCGGCACCCTCGGCAAGGCGCTCGGCGGCGCGTCCGGCGGGTACGTGGCCGCGCGCGCCGAGATCGTCGCGCTCCTGCGCCAGCGCTCCCGGCCCTACCTGTTCTCCAACACGCTCGCCCCCGTGATCGCGGCCGCGTCCCTGAAGGTCCTCGACCTCCTGGAGTCCGCCGGTGACCTGCGCGAGCACCTCGCCGCGAACACCGCGCTCTTCCGGTCCCGCATGACCGCCGAGGGCTTCGACGTCCTGCCCGGCGACCACGCCATTGCGCCCGTCATGATCGGTGATGCCGCGAAGGCGGCGCGGATGGCCGAGCTGCTCCTGGAGCGCGGTGTCTACGTGATCGGCTTCTCGTATCCGGTGGTGCCGCAGGGGCAGGCGCGCATCCGGGTGCAGCTGTCGGCTGCGCACTCGACGGAGGATGTGGACCGGGCGGTCGACGCGTTCATCGCTGCGCGGGCTGAGCTGGAGGGGACGGGGGCGTAGGCCGGTTCCCTCGCGGGGGCGCCCCACTGCATCCATCAGCGCGCTCCGCGCGCGGGCGCCCCTTCCTGAACCAGGGGGCTGCGCCCCCAGGGGCCCCCCCCACAAAGCCGCGTGGCGCCACGTGCACCAAACACCGGCGGGCGGGAAAAGACCGCGCCCCTGCGGCGGTGGGCCCCCCCCCCCAACCCCGGGCGGGGCCCCTACCCGGGGGCCCCCCGGGGGGGGGGGGGGGGGGCGCAAAGAATGGCCGTCATGATCGAGGCGCGGCGGTTGCATATTCTGCGGGCGGTGGCCGACCACCGTACGGTGACGGCCGCTGCCGCCGCCCTCTACCTCACCCCCTCCGCCGTGTCCCAGCAGCTCACCGCGCTGGAGCAGGAGACGGGACACCGCCTGGTGGAGCGCTCGGCCCGGGGCGTGCGGCTCACGCCCGCGGGGGAGATCCTGCTCGCCCACACGAACGCCGTGCTCGCCCAGCTGGAGCGCGCCGAGGCCGAGCTCGCCGCGTACAGCTCGGGCGCCGCCGGGACGGTGACGCTCGCGTCGTTCGCGACGGGGATCGGCCTCGTGGTCGCCCCCGCCCTCGCGCGGCTCGCCGCGACCGCGCCCGGCATCCGGGTCCGCGTCCAGGACGCCGAGGGCGACGCGAGCCTGCCGATGGTGCTTGACCGGCAGATCGACGTGGCCGTGGCCGTGGAGTACCGGGGCGCGCCCGGAGCGGACGACGCGCGGCTGACGCGGGTGCCGCTGTACGTGGAGCCGTTCGACGCGGTGCTGCCGGTGGCGCATCCGCTCGCCGACTCCGGGCAGGTGCCCCTCGCCGACCTCGCCAAGGACGCGTGGATCGGACCGTTCCCCGGCAACCCCTGCCACGACGTGGTCGTCCTCGCCTGCGAACAGGCCGGATTCCAGCCGGATCTGGAGCATACGTCGGATGACTTCCGCGCGGTCGTCGCGCTCGCCTCGGCAGGGGCCGGGGTGGCCCTCGTACCCAGGTCCGCCCTGCGGGGCATGGACGTGGCGGGCGTGGTGATCCGCCCCGTGGACGGGATCGCGCCCACGCGACGGGTGTTCGCGGCCGTGCGGTGCGGGGCCGAGGAGCATCCGCTGATCACTCCGGTGCTCGACGCGCTGCGGGACGCCGCCGCGGAGGACTGAGGGCACCCGGATTCCTGTCCGACCTCTTGACCCCCTGCTCGGCCAGTCATTAGCGTGCTTACGCCGCATCAGAAAGCGCTTTCTCAGGTTGTTCCGGCAGCAACTCCAAGGGAGTTCACCGTGAGCCAGCGCGTCTCGTACTCCATGTCGTCCCCCGCGTCCCCCGCCCCGGCGGGCGTTGCCGAGCGGCGCCGGCCCGGACTGCGCTGGCGTGGCGCAGAGTTGGCCGAGAACAGCTGGCGGCCGCTCGCTCTGCTCGCCGTCTGCTTCGGGGCCTGGTGGGTGATCGCCGCCGCCGACTGGGTCGAGCCCTATCTCCTGCCCTCGCCCGGCGCCACCTTCGACGTTCTCCTCGACAAGCCCGGCTACCTGTGGGAACACGGCTGGGTCACCACGTACGAGACCGTGCTCGGCTTCCTCATCGCGGTCGGCGTCGGTGTGCTCAGTGCCGTGATCATGGTGTACTCGACGACCGTCGAGAAGACGCTGTACCCGATCCTGCTGTTCGCCCAGGTCGTACCGAAGATCGCGATCGCGCCGCT
Organism: Streptomyces sp. NPDC059003; assembly: GCF_042740445.1. Classification (NCBI taxonomy): domain Bacteria; kingdom Bacillati; phylum Actinomycetota; class Actinomycetes; order Kitasatosporales; family Streptomycetaceae; genus Streptomyces; species Streptomyces sp. NPDC059003. The sequence goes on from NZ_JBHYJH010000065.1 coordinate 27,049, forward strand.
GTTCGTCGTCTGGCTCGGCTTCGGCATCGCGCCGAAGATCGTCATCGCCGTCCTCATCGCCTTCTTCCCGGTGGTCATCTCGATGGTCACCGGCCTGAAGTCGGTGGACCCGGAGATGCTCCAGCTCTCCGCGACCATGGGCGCGCGGCCCTGGCAGACCTTCCTGAAGATCCGGCTGCCCGCCTCGCTCCCGCATCTGTTCTCCGGCCTGAAGGTGGCCGTCACGCTGGCCGTCACCGGCGCCGTCGTCGGGGAGTTCGTCGGCGCCGACGAAGGCCTCGGCTTTGTGATCCTGCAGGCCAACGGCAACCTCGACACCCCGATGCTGTTCGCGGGCCTGCTCGTCATGTCGCTGATCGGCGTGGTCCTCTTCGTCCTCGTCGAGGCCGCCGAGAAGCTGCTGCTCCCGTGGCACGCCAGCCGCCGTGGCGCGGCCGCCACGACCGTGCTCTGACCCCGGTCCACCGCCCCAGCCGAGCCCCCGTCAAGTCCCGTCCGCCGCACGCGAGAAGGGCCGCCCCATGCAAGCGCCGCGCAGAATCCGCCCCCTCACCGGACTCCTCCCGCTGCTCCTCGTGTCCGTCACCGTCTCCGCCACCGCGACGGCCTGCGGCGGCGACGACAGGACGACCGTCAGCGACTCGGGCAGGAAGCTGGACAAGGTGACGCTGACGCTCAACTGGTATCCGTACGGCGAGCACGCGCCGTTCTACTACGGCAAGCAGCGGAAGATCTTCGAGAAGCACGGCATCGACCTGGACATCAGGGCGGGCCAGGGCTCGCAGAAGACCGTGCAGGCCACCGGCGCAGGGCGGACCGACTTCGGCTGGGCCGACACCCCGGCCGTGCTCGCCGGGGTCGACCGGGGCGTCGAGGTCAAGAGCCTCGGCGTCTTCCTGCAGACCACGCCCGCGTCCGTGCAGTACTTCGCCGACAAGGACATCGCGTCACCCGCCGACCTCAAGGGCAGGACGATCGCGGGCACGGCGGGCGACGCGCTCACCAAGACCTTTCCGGTCTTCCTGAAGAAGAACGGCATGGACCTGGACGACGTCAAGGTGCGGAACACCGACCCGGCGGGCAAGATCGCCGCGGTGATGTCGGGCCGTACGGACGCGCTGCTCGGCTACGCCAGCGACCAGGGCCCGATCATGCGGAACAAGGCCAAGAAGGACGTCTCGTACCTGCGCTTCTCCGAGCACGGCCTGAACTTCTACTCCAACGGCCTGATCGCGGGTCCGAAGGCCCTGCGCCGCGGCGACGTGGCCCGGCGCATGACGGCGGCGGTGAGCGAGGCCTGGGCGGCCGCCGAGCAGGCCCCGAAGCCCGCGGTCGCCGCGATGGATGGCGCCTCCGGGCAACTGCCGCCGCAGGGCGTGCTCGCGGAGCAGTTCAGGACGACGCTGACGCTGCTCCACACCGACGCCACCCGCGGCAGGGCGCCCGGCGTCAACACCGAGGCCGACTGGAAGCGGACCATCGCCGTCTTCGCCGACGCGGGCCTGGTCGAGAGCGCGAAGCCGGTCTCCGACTACTGGGACGCCGCCAACGGGATCAGGGGCTGAGCCATGGGCAAGGACGCAGCAGTGGTCGGTGCGCGACGCACTGCCTTCGCCTCCGCCGTCCGCCTCACCGACGTCGCCGTCCGCTTCCGTACCAAGCGGAAGGACGTCACCGCGCTGCGCGACGTCTCGGTCGACGTCGGCGCGGGCGAGTTCGTCGCGCTCGTCGGCCCTTCGGGCTGCGGCAAGTCCACGCTGCTCAAGCTGGTGGCCGGGCTGCTCGCGCCGTCGGCGGGCCAGGTGGTGCTCGGCGGAGAGCCGGTGCGCGGGCCGCGCCGGGACATCGGGTTCGTCTTCCAGCGCGCGGCCCTGCTCGAATGGCGTTCGGCCCGTCGGAACATCCTGCTCCAGGCGGAGATGCGCAGGATGCCGAGCGCACGGGCACGCGCGCGTGCCGACGAACTGATGCACGTGACCGGGCTCGACGGCTTCGAGGACGCCTATCCGCACGAGCTGTCGGGCGGCATGCAGCAGCGGGTCGCGCTGTGCCGCGCGCTGCTGCACGAGCCGCCGGTGCTGCTCATGGACGAGCCGTTCGGCGCGCTCGACGCCCTCACGCGCGAGCAGATGAACGTCGAGCTGCACCGCGTCTGGCGCGAGACCGGCACGACGGTCCTCCTGGTCACCCACTCGATCCCCGAGGCCGTCTACCTCGCGGACCGCGTCGTCGTGCTGAGCCCACGCCCCGGCACGGTGACCGAGGTCATCGACGTCGGCCTTCCCCGGCGGCGGGAGTACGCGGCCACGCTCGCGACGCCGGAGTTCCGGGCGGCGACGGGGCGGATCAGGGAGTTGCTGGGGGCGGCCGGAGCCCACGACTGACCACCTGCCCCAGTCCTTCATCCCGTATCTGGGATATAGTCTCGAATATGGGAAGCATTGAAGAGGGTGTCACCGACGTCGACGCCCGGCTCGCCGCCCGCCTGGCCGGGCTGCGGGCCGAGCACGGCTGGTCGTTGGGCGAGCTGGCGGACCGCAGCGGGGTGAGCCGGTCGACGCTGTCGCGGGCCGAGCGCGCCGAGATCAGCCCGACGGCGAGCCTCCTGAACCGGCTGTGCGGCGCCTACGGCCGGACCATGTCGCAGCTCCTGAGCGAGGTCGAGGCGGAGCCCGCGCACGTGCTGCGCGCCGCCGACCAGGCCGTGTGGACGGACGCCGCGTCCGGGTTCACGCGCCGCTCCGTGTCCCCGCCGCTCGCGGGGATGCGCGGCGAGGTCGTCGAGGGCACGCTCGCGCCGGGCGCCGACCTGGCGTACGACCGGCCGCCGGTGCCCGGCCTCGAACAGCACCTCTGGGTCCTGGAGGGCGCCCTCGACGTGACCGAGCGGGACGTGACGCACACCCTCGGGGCCGGGGACTGCCTGCGCTTCCGGGTGTGGGGCGCCACGCGCTTCCGGTGCCGGGACGAACGGCCCGTGCGGTACGCGCTCCTGGTGGTGACACCATGACCAGCGAGATCGCCGAGGAGCGCCGCAGCGGAGGGCAAGCCGGGGAACGCCTCGGCGACGGACAGACCGCGGCGCGCCTGAGCGGCGGTCACACCGTGGCGCGCCTGAGCGGCGGACACATCGTTGAACGCCTCAGTGGCGCACAAGTGGCCGCGCTCGCCGACGCCCTCGGCGACCTCCTCGTCGACGCCGTGGACGACGGCGCGTCCGTCGGCTTCCTCGCGGGCCTCGACCGGGAGAGCGCCGCACGCTGGTGGCGCGACCGGGCCCCGGACGTCACCGCGGGCCGCGTCGCGACCTGGGCCGTCCGCGACGGCGAACGGCTCACCGGCACCGTCAGCCTCGCCCACGCCGACAAGCCCAACGCCCGCCACCGCGCCGAGCTCGTCAAGCTCCTCGTCCACCGCGACGCCCGGGGCAAGGGTTTCGGCCGGTCCCTGCTGGCCCTCGCCGAGCGGGAGGCGGCGCGGTCGGGTGTGACGCTGCTGCTCCTGGACACCCGGACGGACAGCCCCGCCGAGTCCCTGTACGCCTCGGCGGGCTGGACCCGGCTCGGCGTCGTCCCCGGCCACGCGGCCGACCCGGCGGGCGCGCTGTGCCCGACCACGTACTTCTACAAACTCCTTGTGCACACCACCTAGGGCTCCCGCCGGCCTGGCTGGCGGGACAGAGGATGGCGTATGAAGATCCGATGGGGATGCGCATAGAAGTTCTGGGTCCGGTACGAGTGTTCGGCGCCGACGGCGCGCCGGTCGAGGTCGCGGGTGCCAAGCTGCGCATGCTCCTGGCCCGGCTCGCGCTGTCCGTGGGCAAGTCGGTGTCGACCGACGCGCTCATCGAGGGCATCTGGGAGGCCACGTCCCCGGCCGGGACCACCAACACCCTGCACGCGCTGGTGCACCGGCTCAGGCGCGCGCTGCCGGAGCCCGGCGTCATCGAGTCGCTCGCCGTGGGCTACCGGCTCGCGCTGCCCGCCGACCGGGTGGACGCGCACCGGTTCGAGGTCCTCGCCGCCCGCGGCCGACGCGAGCTGATGGCGGGCGACACCGAGCGGGCGGCGGCGACGCTCGGGGACGCGCTCGCGCTGTGGCACGGCGCCGCCTTCGCCGACGTGTCCGCCGCGCCGTTCGCGGACGCGGCCGGAGTACGCCTGGAGGAACTGCGCTCGGTGGCCCGCGAGGACCGCCTGGACGCGGAGTTGCGCCTCGGCCGGCACGCCGAGGCGCTGCCCGACCTGGAGGCGGTGTGCGCGGACCACCCGCTGCGGGAACGCCCGGCCGCGCTGCGGATGCGCGCCCTGTGCGCGTCGGGCCGCCAGTCGGACGCGCTCGCCGCGTACGAGGACATCCGGGGCAGGCTCGCCGCCGAGCTCGGCGTCGGCCCCTCCGCCGAACTGCGGCGCACCCATGTCGCGGTGCTGCGCGGCGAAGTGGACGGGACGTCGACACGCACCGAACCCGTACCGGGCCGGCTGCCCGAGCCCCTGACGTCGTTCGTCGGCCGTGGCGACGAACTGAAGCTGCTCGCCGGGCTGATGGACACCTCGCGCCTGGTGACCGTGGTCGGTCCGGGCGGTGTGGGCAAGACCCGCCTCGCCGTGGAGGCGGCGTCCCGGCACCCGGCGTACCGCGGCGGCCGCCTCTGGCTGGTCCCGCTGGCCGGAGTCGAGAACCCCCAAGGGGTCGCCGGAGCGATCCTCGGCGTGATCAGCTCGGGCACCGCCCAGGCCATGGGCGGCGGACCGGCCGAGCCGCTGGACCGCGTCGCCGAACTGCTCGGCGGGGGCGACGCCGTGCTCGTCCTGGACAACTGCGAGCACGTCGTCGCCGAGGCGGCGCGGGCCGCACAGCACCTTCTCCAGGCGCGGCCCCAGCTGACCGTCCTCGCCACCAGCAGGGAGTCACTGGAGGTCATGGGCGAGGCCCTGTGCCGCATCGGCCCGCTCCCGCTCCCCGAAGGGCGGGCGGAACTCGCCACCGTCGCCGAAGCGCCCGCCGTCCGGCTGTTCCTGGACCGCGCGACGGCCGTCCGGCCCGGCTTCGCGCTCGACGCGGCCACCGTCGACCCGGTCGTGGACGTCGTACGCCGCCTCGACGGCCTGCCGCTCGCCCTGGAACTCGCGGCCGCGCGGCTGCGCTCGATGACCGTCGGCCAGATCGCCCGGCGGCTCGACGACCGGTTCCGGCTCCTCTCCACGGGCAACCGGGAGGCGCAGCCCCGACAGCGCACGCTGCGCGCGGTGTTCGAGTGGAGCTGGGACCTGCTGGCCGAGCGGGAGCGGGTCCTCGCGCGGCGCCTCGCGTACTTCCCCGCGGCCGGCGGCGTCGACGCGATCGAGGCGGTCTGCGCCGACGAGCGGCTCCTGGCCCCCGGAGACGTGGTCTACGTCCTCGGCTCCCTCGTCGACAAGTCGCTCGTGGAGCAGAGCGGCGAGGGGTATCGGATGCTGGAGAGCATCCGCGCCTTCGCCGCCGAGGAGCTCGCGCGGGCGGGTGAACGGGAGGCGGTCCGGGGCCGGTTCATAGCCGCCCTCGCCGCGCTGGCCGCCGAGCACGAGCCGCGGATGCGGACCCAGGCACAGGTGTCGTCGCTGATGTTCCTCGAAGTCGAGTACGACAACCTGGTGTTCGCGCTACGGTCCGCGCTCGACGACCGGGACGGGGACGCCGTTGCACCGCTTCTCGGTCTGCTGTACGCGTACTGGGCTGCGGTGCGCTACGACGCCCGTACGGAGTCGTTCGTCACCGCGGCCCTCGCGCTGGGCGCTGGGCTCCCGGCTGCGGCCCGGGCCGCGTTCACCGCCATCGACGCGCTGGTCGGGGAGAACGCTCCGACCACTGACGCCGACAAGGTGCGCGCCCTGATCACCGACTGCGTGGACACCGGGGCGATGGAGCGGTATCCGATGATGCTGGTCACGCTGCACGTCGCCCACCAGATGGGCCTCGACGACCTGGTCGAGGCCGAGATGGCCCGGGTGCGCAGCCGTTCGGCCGACGACGCCTGGCCTCGGGCCCAGATGTCGCTGCTGGAGGCCGCGATCGCCGGAAGTCGTGGTGAGTGGGCGGCCCACACCCGCACGACCGCGCGCGCGGCCCGCGAGTTCACCGAGGTCGGAGACCGGCGGTGGGCGGCGGTGTCGCTGATCATCGTGGCCCGGTCCCACACGGTCAGGGGCGAGCACGACAAGGCGATCGCGGCATTGCGGCGGGGGCTGCGGATGATCGCGGGGCTGGGGACGCAGGACGAAGTCGTCGGCCTGATGGAGCTGGCCATCGAGCGAACACGCGCCGGTGACCCGCACGGCGGCGCGCACGACGTCGACGCCGCCGAGCAGGTGATGAGGGCGCGCGGCCAGTGGTACATGGAGTTCGTGGTGATGCAGGGCCGCGCCGAGATGTATCGTCGCTCGGGCGAGCTCGAACAGGCGGCGCGGGTCCTCGACCAGCTGGACGAGATCGCGCACCGGGAGGGGCGCGCGGACCGGGAGACTTGGCTGGCACCGGCCCGCATGTCCCTCAGCCTGACCGCCGGGGACGCCGTGCGGGCCCGTGAGCTGCTGCCCGCGACGGTTGCGGGGGCCCAGACCGTCGGTGACCTCCCCCCGGTCGCGCAGCAGCTGGCCCAGCTGCGCTTCCTCGAAGGCGACCCGGCGGGCGCGGCGACCGCGCTCGGCATGAGCGAGGCCCTGCGCGGGGCCTTCGACGAGGGCGATCCGGAGCTGCGGGAACTGGTCGCCGACCTCACCCGGCACCTGGGCGGGTCCGCCTACGAGGCGGCGTACCGCGAGGGCGCCCGGCTGTCCCGCGCCGACGCTTTCGCCCGTCTGGACGCCGAGCGCGGCCCTGCCCTGACCCGCACCCCGCCTCGCTGATCCGCACCCCTTCCCGTGTCAGCCCGTGCCGGCCCGTGTCAGCCCGTATCAGCGCCGTATAAGACGCCTGTAATCGCTGCCGCGCACTGTGGGGGCCGAACGGAAGACCGGCAACCGCCCGGCCCTGCGCGGCCGGGCGGTTCCCCTGTGGAAGGAAGCGACGTGGAAGACTTCACGCCCCCCAAGCGCGACAAGGTGTGCGAGATCCTCGACTGGTCCGTGAGCGAGGGCGGGGCGCCCAGCGTCGCCGTGCAGATCCAGGACAGCGACGGCTCGTGGTTCGACTGCGCGGGCCTCGCCGACGCCACGGCGGGCGCCGTGCGGATACCCGGCGAGCACCTGCACACCGGCAGCATCTCCCAGGCGTACACCGCCGCCACCGTGCTGCAGCTGGCCGCCGAGGGGCGGCTGAGCATCGACGACACCGTGGAGGAGTGGCTGCCGGGCGCGATGGCGGAGAACGGCCACGACGGTGCCGAGGTCACCATCCGGCAGCTGCTGTCCCACACCGGCGGCCTGCCGTCCACGGACATGGCCGTCGAGGTGCAGCGCCGCTACGCCGTCCGCTCTGCCTTCCAGGCGCACCGCTTCGACGTGTGGCAGCGCGCGGACGTGCTGAGGGCCGCGCTGTCGGAGCCGCCGGTCTCCCGGCCGGGCGAGGCGTTCTGGTACTCCAACGGCGGCTTCGCGTTCGCCGCGGCGATCGTGGAGGCGGTCACCGGCAGCAGCTTCGAGTCCGAGGTCCACCGGACCGTCGTCAAGCCGCTCGGCCTGACCGACACCTTCGTACGGCACCGCGCGGAGACCGGGTACCGGGGCCGCCACCCCCGCCTGTACTCGAAGCTGTTCCTCAGGGAAGGCGTACGCCCCGAGGAGGTCACGCCGGACAACTGGCCGTCGCTGCTGGAGGACCCGAAGCTCCCGCCCCTGGACACCACCGAGGTCAACACGTCCGCCGCCTGGGGCGCGGCCAACGTCGTGGCACCCCTGGACGAGCTGATCGTGTTCTTCAACGCGCTGATCACCGGGAGCCTGCTCCCTCAGGCCCAGCACAAGGAGATGTGGACCACCGCGTCCACCCGGGGCGCCCACTGGCTGGCCAACACCGGCTACGGCCTCGGCGTCTACGAGCTGACGCTCTCCGACGGCCAGCGGCTGCGCGGCGCGACGGGCGCGAGCGTGGGCGCCAGCACCCTCGTCCTCGGCACCCCGGACGGCAGCCACACGCTCGCCGCCCACGTCGCCAACGACTACTCCGCCTTCCCCTTCTTCGACAAGCTCCTGGAAGCCGAGTTCGGGGCGACGGGCTTCGGGCTCGACCTCTGACACGACGGAGGCGGCGGGCGGGCGGCCGGAGCGCGCGGACCTCACGTCACGGTGATCCGGACCGATCCGGTCGTCGTGTCCCCCTTGGTGTCCGTGACGGTCAGACGGGCGGTGTACGCGCCCGCGCGCGGGTAGGTGTGTTCGGCGGCCGGTCCCTCCGGAGTGCCGGGTGGGGAGTTGTCTCCGAAGTCCCAGTGGTACGAGGCGACGTCCCGCCCCTCCGGGAGGGCCACCGTGCCCCTGAGGTCGACCGTGAGCGGTGCGGCACCGCTGTCCGGGGTGGCGGTCACCGCCACGCGCGCGTGGGGGCGCTTTTCCACACCGGGGCCGTTGAAGTGCAGCCAGTCGACGGTGAACAGGTCCGGCTTGTCATCGGCCCACCGCGGATTCGTGAAGACGGCGTACAGCTCGACGGTGCCGTCGGGCCGCGCGAGCCGCGTGGTGGGCGACACGACGTTGCCCCAGCCGCCGGTGTCCGGCACGGTGACCCTGCCGAGGAGCCTCCCGGTGGGGGAGCCGGCACGGAACTCGACGTCGCCGCCGAGGCCGCCCGAGGCCGCGCCGACGGTGACCGAGTCGACGCCCTTCAGGTGCACCGGGTCGAAGGCGATCCAGTCGCCGTGCTCGATCTCCGTGAGCCGCCTGCCGCCGGACGCGTCCGGGCGGTCGGCGGTGACGGCCCCGCCGTGGGCACCACCGGTGGCGGTGCGGTGCTCGGCCTCCCGGAGCGAGGTGCGCAGCGTCAGCGCGTCGGACCCGGTCAGGGGCGGTACGCCGGGGGAGCCCTTGTCCTCGTACTGGGCTGTGATGCCGTAGTACAGGTTCTGGCCCGGGCCGTGGCTGTCGCCGGTGTCCGTGACGATCTCGCCCGCGCAGCCCGTGTAGTTGTCCAGCGGATGCAGATGCGTGTCGTGCCCGAGCTGCGACTGCACGACGACCCGGGAGCAGTCGATCCGGCCGTGCTGCCCGTCCTCCGGGTCGGTGACCCGCACCGTGAACGGCACGGTGTCCCCGAAGCGGAACATCCCCCCGTCGGGCGGCTCCTCGACCGTCACCGTGGGCCGGGTGTTGCCGACGGTGATCTCCCGCACGGCGAGCGCGGTCAGGCCGCCGGGACCGGTGACCTTGAGGCGGGCGGTGAACCGGCCCTTCTCCGTGTACGTGTGCGTCGGGTCCGGATCGGTCGAGTCCGTGCCGCCGTCCCCGTCGAAGTCCCACGCGTACGACACGGGCCCGCCGCCCGGCAGGCCCGAGCCCTCGCTGGAGAACCGCACGGTCAGCGGCGCCTTGCCGTGGTCCGGCGCCGCGCCCGCGCGGGCGTCGGGCAGACGGCCGTCCGCCACGTAGTCGATGCGGTACAGGCCCGCGCCCTCGTTGCTGCCGCCGCGGCCCGTGCCGCTGCCGAGGCCGAAGTCGATCACGTACAGCGCGCCGTCAGGACCGAACGCGGCATCGAAGGGCTGGTTCCACTTCATGTCGGGGAAGAGGGAGTTGATCGACTGGAGGTCCCCGGCCCGGGCGGGCGGAAAGCGCGGATCCGTGAACGACTGGTCCTTCTCCTGCATCGAGAACACCTTGAACCACTGCCGCGTCAGCTCGAAGGTGAACCACTTGCCCTCGAAGTACTCCGGGAATTTCGTCCGGTACGGATTCGACGCGTCGTAGTCGTAGACCGGCCCGCTCATGGGCCCGCCGCCCCCGGTGCCGAGCTCGGGGAACTTCTCGGACGCGGAGTACGCGTACCAGACGTCCGCGCCCTTCGCGGGCGGCAGTGCACGCAGCCCGGTGTTGTGCGGCGAATCGTTGACGAGCCGTCCGCAGTCGAATGCGGCACCCGATGTCTGCGCCGCGAAGTCATAGTCGTGGAAGGGGGTGTTGTCGCCGGTGCAGTACGGCCAGCCGTAATTCCCGGCCCGGGTGATCCGGTTGAACTCGACCGTTCCCTCCGGGCCCCGGTCGGGCACGGCACGGCGCGCGTCCGGGCCGTAGTCGGCGACGAGCAGCGCGCCGCTGACCGGGTCCGTCGTGATGCGGAACGGGTTGCGCACGCCCATCGCGTAGACCTCCGGGCGCGTCCGGTCCGTGCCCGGCGCGAAGAGATTGCCGTCCGGGACCGCGTACGTGCCGTCGTCCTTCGGCGTGATCCGCAGAATCTTCCCGCGCAGGTCGTCGGTGTTGCCCGACGTGGCCTGCGCGTCCCAGGCGCGCCGCCCCGGCCGCTCGTCGATCGGCGTGAATCCGTCCGACGCGAACGGGTCCGTGTTGTCGCCCGTCGCGACGTACAGCTCACCCTTCCTGTCGAAGGCGAGCGAGCCCGCCATATGGGAATTGGCACGCCCCTCGCCCCGCCACGTCGGAATCGTCAACAGGCGCTTCTCCGAGGCGGGATCGACCCTTCCGCCGGCTTCGGTGAACCGCGACAGATTGATGCGCTTCTCGGTCTTGTCCGAATGCAGCAGATAGAGCCAGTGGTTGTCCTGGAATTCCGGATCGAGGGCGAGTCCGAGAAGGCCGTCCGACTGGCTCGTCATGTCCGGCGTGTACGCGAAGTCGAGCGCCGTCGTGACCTTCAGCGTCTCCTGGTCGACGATCTTCAGCTTGCCGGTGCGCTGGATGAAGAACACGCGCCGGTCCGGCGCCACGGCGAGCTCGAAGGGGTCGGCGAGGTCGCTGGTGACGAGCGGGGTGCGCTGGAAGGCACCCGTCTTCGTGGCGGTGCAGTCACCGGCCTTCGCGCCCGCGGCCCACTGGATGCCGCCGAGGAGGTGCCGCAGGAACCCGTCCTCCTGGAACGCCGACGACGCGTGTCCGCCCGCCGTGTACCACGACCGCCCGCCCTCGTAGTTCTGGCACCACGACCACGGGTGGTCGACGCCCTCGTCGAGCCCGGTGACGCCGTCCCGCACCTTGATCTGCGCGAGCGTGTGCACCTTCCCCGTGGGATTGGCGCGCCAGTTGTACCACTCCTCCGTGCGCTCCCACAGCTCCGGAAGCCCCTTCGTGGACGGGTGCGCGTGGTCGAGGACCTTGATGCGGCCCGGCTGCACCTGGGGGTGCTTGTCGAAGATGGCGCCGACCAGGCCCTCGTACCAGCCCCAGTCCCGTTCGCTCGCCGACGCCGCGTGCACCCCGACCCAGCCGCCGCCCCCGCGGACGTACCGCTGGAAGGCCGCGCGCTGCTCGGCGTCCAGGAGGTCGCCCTTCTCCGGAGTGGAGTTGGTGTTGTTGAACACGACCGCCTGGAAGCGGGCGAGCCGGTCGTCGGCGAACACCGCCGCGTCGTCGGTGGCCTCCACCTCGAAGCCGTGCTCGCGGCCCAGCCTCTCGATCGCCGCGATGCCCGCGGGGATCGACTCGTGGCGGAAATGGGTGACCTTGGAGAACACCAGGACCCTGAACGCCGGGGCGGCGGCATCGGCGCGCGGCGTCCAGACCACGCAGAGGCTGATCACCAGCGCCAGCACGGCCGTGACGGCGGTGCGGGGGGAGGAGCCGGGGACGGGACGTCTTCGCGTGGCACTCATAGCGCTCCCTGGGCCAGGACCTGTCCGGAGGGTCGGCTGCCGGTCGCCGGGTGTGCGTGCGTCGTGCGTCGTGCGTACGTCGTGCAGGCGTCGTGCGTGCGTATGGAAAGCGCTTACTCCGTAAGCGGCTTCAGCGTAGGTTCTGCTGCGGCAGAGGGTCAATGGGCCGGAGGGAACCCGCGTGCCCGGGGGACGGCAGGGATGGGCCGCCCGCGCGCGGGGGAGGGTTCGCGAGGACAGCCGACCGCAACCCGCACAGGGGAGACATCCGATGCCGGACCACGACACCACGCACGGGACGCCGGTCACGTACACGGCGGAGCCGCTGACCGCGCCGGACGGCGTCCCCGTCGCCACCTACACCTGGATGCCGCCCCCGTCCGCGGGCCGGCCGCGCGCCGTCGTGCAGATCGCGCACGGCGCCGCCGAACACGCCCTGCGCTACGACCGGTTCGCCCGCCACCTCGCCGCCCACGGCTACGGCGTCGTCGCCTCCGACCACCGCGGGCACGGCGCCACCGCTCCCGCGACCGGTGGCTACGGGGTGACGCGCGGCGCCGACGGCACGGCGGGCCCCGCCGAAGGCTCCGACAGCTGGCGGGCGATCGTCGACGACCTCAAGGCCGTCGGCGACCGGGCGCGCGCCCCGCACCCCGGTGTCCCCGTCGTCCTGTTCGGCCACAGCCTGGGCTCGATGCTCGCGCGGGACTACGCCCAGGAGTACGGGGGCGGGCTCGCGGGCCTGATCCTGTGCGGTACGTTCCGCTCGCTGCCCGGCGCCGAGGTCGGTACGGGCATCGCCCGCCTGGAGCGCGAGGTCGCCGAACGGGGTCCCGCGGCCCGCTCGTCCTTCGTCCCCGACCTCTTCGCGTCCTTCAACGACCCCTATCCGCACCGCACCGGCTTCGAGTGGCTCTCGCGCGACGAGGCGGAAGTCGACGCCTACGTCGCCGACGAGCGCTGCGGCTTCCCGTTCTCGGCGGGCCTCTCCCTGGACTGGCTGCGCGCCGTCCGCAAGGTCAACGACCCGCGGAACCTCGCCCGGACCCCGGCCGGCCTGCCCGTCCACGTCGTCGTCGGCACGCAGGACCCCTGCAACCAGGGGATGACGCTCGTGTACGAGCTCCTGGAGGACCTGCGGTACGCGGGCGTGCGCGGCCTCACCTGGAAGGGCTACGAGGGCGCCCGGCACGAGATCCTCAACGAGACCAACCGCGAGGAGGTCCACGACGACCTGACGGAGTGGCTCGGCGCGCACGTGGGCTGACGGGCGGCCGGGGCCCGCGGGCGGCCCGGCGGGTGAGTGTCAGTGCCCTTGGCTACGGTTCTTGCCATGGTCAACAAGGTCAACGCCGACGACGTACGCCGTACCGCCCTCGCCCTGCCGGACACCACGGAGAAGATCGCCTGGAGCATGCCGACCTTCCGGGTCGCGGGCAAGATGTTCGCCACGCTGCCCGAGGACGAGACGTCCATCGCCGTGCGCTGCCCGAAGCTGGAGCGCGACGAACTGGTGCTCGCCGAGCCCGACAAGTTCTGGATCGCCGACCACGAGGCGAGCTTCGCCTGGGTGCGGGTGCGCCTCAGATCCCTCGACAAGGAGGAGCTGAGCGACATCCTCGCCGACTCCTGGCGGCAGGCCGCCCCCACGCGTCTCCTGGACGCGTACCCGGAGTTGGGGGTGCCCGCCGCCGGATGACCCGCCGCCCCGCCGCAGGGCTCAGGCCCCGGCTCCCACGCGCTCGCCCAGGAATCCGCTGATCCGCTCCCGCAGGGACCCGGCGTCCAGGCCGTGCGCGCGCAGGTGCTCGTCGAACCGGCCGTAGCGGCGCAGTTCACGGCGGCCCACGCCGAGGCCGAGGATGCGGTGCGGGACGTCGGCGAGGGCGTCGTTCGCGGCGGCCGTCGACGTGCCGGCCAGATACGGCTCGACGACCACGACGTCGGCGGTGGACCCGACGGCCCGGCGCAGCGCGTCCGCGTCGAAGGGGCGCACCGTCGTCGCGTAGAGGACCGTCACGTCGAGCCCCTCGGTCGCGGCGAGCACCTGGTCGAGCATCGGCCCGACCGCGACCACGACGCCGCCCCGGCCCTCGCGCACCGTCAGGAAGCGCTTGCCGTCGACGGGCATCGGCGCCGCGTTGCTCTGCACGGACAGGCGGACGTACACCTTGTCGTCCTTGCCGGTGCCCGGGCCGACCGCGTGCCGCAGCAGCGTCTCGGCCTCGTCGGGGTGGCCGGGCACGTGCACGGTCCAGCCGTCGAGCGTGTCGAAGAGCGCGACGTCGCCCGGCGACATATGGGTGTACCCGCCCTCGGGCCAGTCGAACGACGCCGCCGCGCTGACCAGGACACCGCCCACGTTCTGGTGCCCGAAGTCCAGCTTGAGCTGCTCGAAGGGCCGCTCCACGAGGAAGCTCGCGAAGGTGTGCATGACGGGCCGCAGACCCGCGAGCGCGAGCCCGGCACCGGTGCCGATGAGCAGCTGCTCACGGATGCCGACGTTGATCGCCCGGTCCGGGTGCTTGCGCAGCGCCTCGTCGAACGCGGCCACACCGATCTCGGCGAGGACGAGAGCGACGTTCGGGTCCTCGTCGAGCATCCGCGTCAGCACAGGAGTGAAGCGGTCACGCATGGTGTCCATGAGGGGGTCCTTCCGGAGTCGGGGGGCTGGGGGAGAGGGAGGCGGGTGGTGGCAGGAAGGGGGGGCAAAGAGGAAGCGGGACGGGGGCAAGGAGGAAGCGGGACGGGGGGCGGAGGGGCCGGGCGGGCCTCGGCCCGGCCGCGGACTAGCTGGGCTCGACGCGTGCCACGACCACGTGCGGCCGCCCGGGATGCGGCGCGGTGAAGGCCTCGTACAGCGCGTCGTGGTCGTGCCCGTCGACGGTCAGGGCGGACCAGCCGGCCGCCTCGAAGCGGGCGGCGATCCCGCCGGGCCGCGCGTAGCTCGCCGACGCGTTGTCGATCACGACGGTGTGCAGCAGCTCGAGGCCCGTGCCCCCGGCGTAGGCGATGGCCTCGTGGTTGCTGCCCTCGTCCAGCTCCGCGTCGCCGACGAGCACCCACACCCGTGGGTCGGTGAGGCCGCGGGCCTTCAGGCCGAGGGCCGTGCCCACCGCGAGGGGCAGACCGTGCCCGAGCGAGCCGCTGCCGATCTCCACGCCCGGCACGAGCACCCGGTCCGGGTGGTGGCCGAGCGGCGAGTCGTACGCCCCGAAGCCCGCCAGCCAGTCGACGGGCAGAAAGCCCTTGGCGGCGAGGACCGCGTAGTACGCCATCGGCCCGTGCCCCTTGGAGAGCAGGAGCCGGTCGCGCCCCGGGTCGTCGACGCGGTCGGGTGTGACCCTCAACACGCGGTCGTAGAGCACCCACAGCGCGTCGAGCGTCGACGTCGCGGCGGGTCCGTGCTTCTCGTCGCCCGTCATCAGGCCCATCAGGCCGGGCAGGTCCGCATACGTGAAGGTGCGCTCCGTTGTGGTCGTCATGCCGACGAGCCTGCAACCTAAACCGAGGTTCAGGTCAAGCGTCGGAAAGGCGGGAGCGATCACCGGCCGGAGTGCGGTATTGTTTCGGTGCGCGTTCGGCCAGGGGAAACCCCAGGTCACACGGGCAACGGGACGTGGCGCAGCTTGGTAGCGCACTTGACTGGGGGTCAAGGGGTCGCAGGTTCAAATCCTGTCGTCCCGACTTTGCGAAGTCGACAGGCAGAGGCCGCATCGGATGAATCCGATGCGGCCTCTGTCGTTGTCGGACGCCGGTACGGGGCCGTGGCGCGCGAGCGGCGCCGCGCCGTGCGGGCCGCCTGGGCGACGGGCCGTCCGCGCTCCCGCCCGGGGGCCGGGATGGTGGAAGCGTCATCCAATCCGAGAGTGATGCCTCGAACGCTTGCGCATGGCGCCATAGTGGTGCGACGATGGCGCCATGGAACTCGCGCGGTACGTCGACGACCTGCGCCAGGAGCTTTCGGTCGCGGTCGAGGGGGGTGACGAGGAGATGCGTGAACTCGCGGAGCGCCTTGTCGCGCCGCTGACCTCCGCTTTCCGGCTCACGCTCCTCGACGCCCTGTCGGCCGCCGCGGACGAGATCACCCGGGACTTGGCCCCGGGGTCGGTGGAGCTCCGCCTGCGGGGTCTCGACCCGACCTTCGTGGTGACACCACCACCACGGGACCGGCCGTTCGGTGACCTGCCCGACCGCGAGTACGGTCGCTCGCGCAACGGCATGGCGCCATCACTGGTGTCATTGGCGCCAGCAACGGCGACCGGGGAGGAGGGCCCGACCCTACGCATCAACTTCCGGCCGCCCGAGCAGCTGAAGAACCGGATCGAGGAGGCCGCCGGACGTGAACGCCTTTCGGTCAACGCCTGGCTGGTCCGCGCCGTGTCCGCGATGCTCGAGTTCGACGACCGCGGCCCCCGCCCCCCAGGGGGCGCTCAGCGCCACACGGGCTGGGTGAACTAGCCGGGCCGCCACGCGGGCGCACGGCGCCGAGGAACAACAGAGTTCAACAGAGTCCGCGCCACGGTCGGCGACGCCGAGAAGCACCGAGCCCGACCGTCCGCGGGGGCGCACACGCTGCGCCCGACCGAGCTTCGGTCCGATGTGCTGCCGCGCACCGGAACCGATTCGGCGGCCCTGGAGACCGACCTCCCCCGGCGGTCTCCAGGGCCGCACCCCTGCCGGCGCCCGCCCGTATACGGGCTGAGGCGCCGGACATCCTGTGCCGCAATTGCGTGCGAGCCGTCCACGGGCGCGGGCAAGCGGTGTGCGGATACGGACGTGGATACGGATGCGGCCCGAGTTTCCCGGCGGCCGCTGTCCCGTGCTTTCCCTGTCAAGCCCCGGCTCCCTGTGTCAAGCCTCCCTGACGAAATACCGACGCGTTCAAGCGGTGTCCTTGGCGAGCAAATTGACACTGTTGTAATGAACATGAAATTCCGCATGCGGATCATGAATGCGAAAGCACACGGCGGGGCCCGCGACCGGCGCCCGGATCAGACCAGATGGAGACGTTCCGGAGTATTGCGCGGATGGGGGGCGGGGCAGCACGGGAGATGCGGCGGAACGGGCCGGTGGGTCAGCCGCTGATAGGTATACGCCGACGAAACGAGCGTCATGTGGTGATACCAGCCGGGAAAGGAACGGCCCTCGAAGTCGAGGAGCCCGAAGTGGCGTTCCATGCCGGCGACCGCGGTGGTGGTGCCGGTGCGATGCGCGGCGAGAGAGGCAACGTTGTCGAGCTGCCGGTGCGTGAGGCTCGTGATCCACATGGCCCCCGACCGGCTTTCCGGAAGCACCTCTGTGAACAGCCGGTACGGATATTCGGGAGTGGCGCCCGCCCGCTCGCCCGGAAGGCGGACGAGCACGGACTGCACGCGGAGGTTCTGCCGCCGCCCGTCCGGAGCGGTCACGAGGACCGTGTCGGTATGGCCCGACGCCACATGGGCCCGGGCGCTGACCGGCTCCGGGCCGCCCTGCGCCCGCTCGCCCACCGGCAGGACCTTCAGGTGCTGCGGGACGGCGATGACGAAGTCCCGCGCCCGCTGGCTGAGTCCGCGCAGGAAGAGCCCGACGTCGGGGTCGTCGCTCATGTCGGCGACGACGGGCGCCGAGGTGGGCTCGGTCCGGGCCTCCAGGGTGTCGACCAGGTCCAGGGCCTGGGCCCACAGGGGGCGGTAGCGCACCTCGTCCGGGATGCGCGCGCGGCGGCGCAGCTGCGCGTCCTCGGTCCACGGCGCGGGCAGCAGCAGGCGCCAGTCGACCGGGACCTGGAGGGCGCCGATGCACAGGAAGGCGCCGAGCCCGAGCTGGCAGTTGAGGGTGCGGCCGGTGGCGGGGTCGAAGTAGCGGTGCACGCCCACGGAGCGGTCGCCGCGCTTGGGCAGCACGGCGCGGCCGATCGCCCACGTGGGGGCGGGGCCGTGGCTCTCGGCCCAGCGGGTGAGCTCGTGCATGACCGGGTCCCAGTCCCAGGGGCTGAGGCTCACGAACTGGCGCAGGGACTGCACCGCGGTGGGGGAGGCCGAGACGGCTCCGGCCAGGCGGCGGACGGACTTCTTGCCGGGAGTGATGAGCAGCCCCGCCAGATAGGCCCCCGCCCACTTGCGCTGATCGGAGCGGCGCAGGTTTTGGAATACCCGGTCTGTAAAGTCTCCGAAGGGCGATGAGAGTTGAGGGCCGTGCACCTCACTGACCGGAGTCGATATTGGCAATGCGCAGGGCACAACCATGCTGCAATCCCTCCCGGACATCCCTGAGCGGCGGCTGCCGAGCGTTGAGTCTAGGATCCGAGAGCGCGTCGCACCATCTTGCTGCGGGCGTGACCGGTGTGGCAACCGCGCCAGCAAACCCGGGGCACCCGGCCGCTCGTCGCACATCCGCAGCGGCGACGATGGCGGTCCGGAGCGGCAAGGGGTGTGTGTGGCGCGGCCGGTGGTGCACGGGCGGCCGGTCGCCGGTGAGTGCTCCGATGACTTCTGAGGGGCGCGGGGCGGGGAAATGTGCTCCGAACGCGCCCCGGTAGGCCTCGTTCCGGCAACCGACGGTTCCTCTGACGTTCCTCCACGGTTCCTTCACGGACGGCTCCATGCGTCCCGCGAAAGGCTCCGCTACCGCTCTCGCCGCGCCCCGGACCTCGCCATCCACCGGTATCGGCCGAACTCCGCATAGGCCGGGGAACGATGGCGGTGGATGGGGCGACTGCGATCTCCCGAGAAGGTTGTCGCGCAACGGCGTTAAAAGTTCGTATGGAAAATGCTAGAGTTCCCTAACGGATCGAGGATTCGGCTATCTGGCTTCAATGGTGACGGATCGTCACCATTTGCAGAGTTCGGATCTGCAACCCCGACGACAGGCTCCGGTCCCCTGTACGTCCCCTTCTCGTCTGCAACTGTTCCGCTTCACCGGATGGTTGGCCGAACTCATACTGCAGATGGCGGAAGTTGATCGGTAAAGCGTCGCCCCGAGGGTCCTGGAGAGAGCCGCGTCACACCAGGACAGGGATAGCGAAGCTGGGCTATCTTGTTCGAACTTCGAAAAGTCGCGACGAGCGACAGCCTCTTCCTTGAATCTCCAACAGGTGCCGGGTTCTACTCGGGTAGGCCTTTGGAAGAGACCACTACGAAACCGGGGCATCGGTGCCGACGGGGGACACGTCGCCGCACCGATGGCAGGGAAGATGTGGTCGAGGCGAAACGGGGCGAGTAGTTGAACGGGGCGAGTAGTTGATGTACGTATCCACACACATGCCGACTGAATGCCTTCCGCGCAGTCCTGAAGGATGCGCCGAACGGCCGGACCTGCCCGTGCTCTGTGCCGGCGGCCGCCTCGATCAATGAGGGCGGCCCGGCGGCGGGATGTACTCACGCGGCCACGCCGACGGGTCCATCTGCGAGTTGACGGAATGTTGACGGAATTCTGACGACCCGACTCGGCGAGTGGCTTGCGAGAGCTCTCATCCGGCCGATCGGCTGTGATTCATTGGCCTGCCTGCGCCTCGCGATGCGCGAAGGCGACCGATCCATGACGGATCAGGACACGGCGGCCATACCCGCATGGCCTTTTCCCGTTCGGATGCGGTCTGTTACGCCTGCGTCCGTACGAAGTTCATTCACATGGAGGCATGATGACGAACCAGGTCAGCGACCTCGAGGACTCGAAGGTAGTGCTGTTCCGCCGCACCGCGCAGGCGATGCCGCGACAGCGCAGAGTGGACGAGCGTCGTGGCCAGGTCCTGACAACCAAGGTGGGCCTGCAGATGCCGGTCGGGCTGACCTTCGAGGACTGGGAGCGGGCCGGACGCCAGCTCTCCGGAATCGTAAACTCCTCTTCTTGGTGGCTGGGGGACTGGCTGGTATACGGCAAGGACCACTACACCGACCGCTACCAGCGCGGCATCCGTGCGGCGGGGCTGCAGTACCAGACGCTGCGGAACTACGCATGGGTCTCCCGGCGTTTCGACTTCAGCCGACGACGCGCGGCGCTGAGCTTCCAGCACCACGCCGAGCTGGCCTCCCTGCCGATCGACGAGCAGGAGCTGTGGCTGGACCGCGCCGAGCAGATGCAGTGGACGACCAAGCAGCTGCGCAGCGCCATCCGGCTCGCGCGCGAGGACGAGGCGCGTGACGGGACGCAGACGCCCGAGACGATGCGGCGGCTCGCCGTGCCCGGCAGCAGGCTCCAGTGGTGGCACAAGGCCGCGGAGCAGTCGGGCATCGACTTCGAGCAGTGGGTCCTCGCGACGCTCGACAACGCGGCCGAGCGCGCCCTCGTCGAGGAAGAGGAAGCGGACGACAAGGCGGGCATCAGTGCCTGACTGACCGTCAACTGACGGTATCCACACACGGGGCCCGCACTCCTGGGGAGTGCGGGCCCCGCATGTCGCGTCCGCGCCCTACGGGAGCTTGCCCATGAGCTCGGCCGCGGCCTGGTACCGGGTGCACTCGCGCCCGCCGAACGAGCTGCGCACGCGCTCCTGCACCTCGTCAGGCTGCTCCTGGCTGAGCTTGAACATGCCCTCGGCGCCCGTCACCTTGAAGTGGAACGCGCCCACGGCGGGCACGATCTTCCGGAAGTAGTCGAGGGACTCGGACATGTCCCAGCCGGCGCCGAAGTCGCCCTCGTAGGCCCGCACGGTGGCCTTCACGACCTCCAGGGTGTTCTCGATGCCCTCGATCTTCTCCACGACGCCGTGCACATGGACCGACGTGAAGTTCCAGGTCGGTGCGGCGGGCGTCTTCTGATAGACCGTCGGCGACACATAGCCGTGCGGCCCGGTGAACGTGAGCAGGTTCACGGTGCCCGACTCGAGCGCCTTCCAGTGCGGGTTGGCCCGGTTCATATGGCCGATCAGCCGGGCGCCCGACAGGTCCTCGGACCATTCGCCGGTCCACTCCGGATCCTTGATGACCGGCAGATGCGTGGCGAACGGCCCCGCCTCGGTGCTGCCGTTGCTCACAAACAGTGCCAACGGATTGCCGCGGATCAGGTCGACCATCCACGAACTGTCCGGCTGGCGGTACTGGCTCGGAACGAACATCCGGAGCTCACCCTTTCATCATCTCACTCACGGTACGGTGCCAAGTTGCCCATGCCACCTACGCATTGGCGGAGAGCGACCAAAAACTACGGACGAGCGGCTCGGCTGTCCCGTCGGCGGGACAACGTCGCCCGGCTCACGGTGCGGCCTGGTCCTCTTGAAAGGTCCGTCCGGCCCCTCTAAGTTGGCGTGGCGGTGTTCTCCAGCGCAATACTCAATGCGTATCTCCCGGACCAACCGGTCGAGATGTTCGAGACCATAAGGCGGATCTGAGGAACGAGAGTTGACGGCATCTCAGAATCAGGTCCTCTTGGGTAACCGCAACTACCTCACCGAAGACGCGGAAGTCCCTGTCGAAGCTACACCAGCGGGAGATTATCTATGGGTACTCGTGAACACGAGATATACGACATCGTTGGCATCGGGTTCGGCCCGTCCAACCTGTCGCTGGCCATCGCCATCGAAGAACACCAGGCCAATGCGGGGGACAAGCCGGTCACCGCGGCCTTCTTCGAGCGGCAGGCCGCGTTCGGCTGGCACCGCAACATGCTCCTTCCGCAGGCGACGATGCAGATTTCGTTCCTGAAGGACCTGGCCACCTTCCGCAATCCGCTCTCGCGGTACAGCTTCGTGTCGTACCTGCACGCCTCGAACCGCCTTGTGCAGTTCGTGAACAATCAGGACTTCTTCCCGACCCGGCAGGAGTTCCACCAGTACCTGGAATGGGCGGAAGCCGGCTTCAGGGACCGCGTCACGTACAACACGGAAGTCACCGAGATCCGCCTTTCGCAGGACGCGGGAACGGGCGCGGAGCAGCATCTCGACATCGTGGTCCGGGACACCACGAGCGGTGCGACCCGCGTGGTGAAGGCGCGCAACGTCGCCGTCTCCACGGGCCTCGTGCCGCGCATGCCGGAGGGCATGAGCAGCGACGAGCGCGTCTGGCACAGCTCGGAGTTCCTGACGAAGTACGGGCAGATGAAGCCCGAGGAACTGCGGAACGTGGCCGTGGTCGGCGCGGGCCAGAGCGCGGCCGAGATCACCAAGTACCTGCACGACATGCTCCCGCACGCGCAGGTGTCCGCGATCCTGCCGTCGTACGGCTACTCCGTCGCCGACGACACCCCCTTCGCCAACCAGGTCTTCGACCCGGCCGCGGTGGACCACTACTACTTCGGCACCGAGAACACCCGGGACGCGTTCTGGCGCTACCACAAGAACACGAACTACTCCGTGGTGGACACCGACGTCATCCGGGAGCTGTTCCGGCGCTCGTACGAGGAAGAGGTCGCCGGCGAGAAGCGCCTGCACTTCCTGAACCTGACCCGGGTCAAGGAGGTGAAGCGCTCCGGGAGCGACACGCGCGTGGTCCTGCACTCGCTGCTCGACGGCGAGACGGAGCACGAGATGGACGTCGACGCGCTCGTCTTCGCGACCGGCTACAGCACCATGGACGCCACCGGCCTGCTCGGTGACCTGGACGGCTTCTGCCGGCGCGACGAGCAGGGGCAGCACAGCGTGGAGCGTGACTACCGCGTGGTCACGGGGCCCGAGCTGACCTGCGGCATCTACCTCCAGGGCGGCACCGAGCACACGCACGGCCTGACGTCGTCGCTGCTTTCGAACATCGCCGTGCGCAGCGGCGAGATCGCCGACTCCGTCGTCCGGCGCCGCGCGGAGCTGGGCCAGGTCCCCGCCGGCACGGTCTAGGCCGACTTCCCCCAGGACCCC
>NZ_JBHYJH010000066.1:0-30411 GCF_042740445.1 Streptomyces sp. NPDC059003
TGCCGCACCGGCGAAAGTTCTAGCCCGTCCGGCGTTTGAGGACGAGCGCGCAGCGCGATAAGCGGGGTGCCAGGGGCGGCAGCCCCTGGTTTCGGAGAAGGGGCGGGTCTGGGGCGCACCCGCGAGGGCAAGGCCGGGACCGCGGTGCCCGGGCGACGGACCCCGGTCCCCCTCCTCAGGTCGAAGGGGACACCGGGGGACCTGCACCACCGCACTGGCTCGCCGCAAGGCGACCGCGGTCCTCGTCCCCCCCCGCGCGCACCGTCATGCCACCCCTCATCCGGGCACAACGGCACCGCGGGTTCCACGCGGGGGACCGACCTCCCGTCAAGTCCCCGGCGCAGTCTGTGAAGTGAAGCGAAGTGAGGTGAGGGAGCCTCAGTCCTCGCGCAGGGCGCGCACCGCCTGCTCCACCCGCTTGCCGTAATCGGCGTCGGCGGCGTGGAAGTGGGCGAGGTTCTTCTCGATGACGTCGTCGCGGGAGACCTGCGACAGGCCGCCGGCGATGTTGGCCACCAGGCGGGACTTCTCGTCCTCCGACATGAGCCGATAGAGCTCGCCGGCCTGGAAGAAGTCGTCGTCCTTGGTGTGGGCGGGCGCCTCGTGGGTGCCGGTGTGGCCGCTCACGGCGAGGGGGGCCGACAGCGGGCGGCCGGTCTCGGCGGGGCCGTCGTACGAGTTGGGCTCGTAGTTCTTGCGGTCACGCCCGTACGCGTTGGACGCCATGAACCCGTCCCGGCCGTAGTTGTCGGCCTTGGTCGCCCTCGGCGCGTTCACGGCGAGCTGGGTGTGGTTGACGCCCAGGCGGTAGCGGTGCGCGTCGGCGTAGGCGAAGAGCCGGCCCTGGAGCATCTTGTCGGGCGAAGGGCCGATGCCCGGAACGAAGTTGTTCGGGGAGAAGGCGGCCTGCTCGACCTCGGCGAACACGTTGTCGGGGTTGCGGTCGAGGACCAGGCGGCCCACGCGCTGGAGCGGGTAGTCCTTGTGCGGCCACACCTTGGTGAGGTCGAACGGGTTGAAGCGGTAGTCGGCCGCGTCCGCCGCGGGCATGATCTGCACGTGCAGGGTCCAGGACGGGTTCACGCCGCGCTCGATGGCCTGGAGCAGGTCCGTCTGGTGCGAGTTGGGGTCCTTGCCCGCGGTCTCGGCGCCCTGCTCGGCGGAGAGGCAGCGGATGCCCTGGTTCGTCTTGAAGTGGTACTTGACGAAGAAGGCCTCGCCCTCCGCGTTCGTCCACTGGTAGGTGTGCGAGCCGTAGCCGTTCATGTGGCGGTACGAGGCGGGGATGCCGCGGTCGCCCATCAGCCAGGTCACCTGGTGCGTCGCCTCGGGGGCGTGCGCCCAGAAGTCCCAGACGTTGTCCGGCTCCTGCTTGCCCGTGAACGGGTCGCGCTTCTGCGAGTGGATGAAGTCGGGGAACTTCAGCGGGTCCTTGATGAAGAAGACCGGCGTGTTGTTGCCGACGAGGTCGTAATTCCCCTCTTCCGTATAGAACTTGACCGCGAAGCCGCGCGGGTCGCGGACGGCGTCCGCGCCGCCCAGGTTGTCGGCCACGGTCGAGAAGCGCAGGAACACCTCGGTGCGCTTGCCGATCTCGGAGAGGAAGTCGGCGTGGGTGAAGCCGGTGACGTCGTCCGTCACCTCGAAGTAGCCGTACGCGCCCGAGCCGCGGGCGTGCACCACGCGCTCCGGGATGCGCTCGCGGTTGAAGCGGGCCAGCTTCTCCAGGAGGTGCTGGTCCTGGAGGAGGAGCGGCCCGCCGACGCCTGCGGTGGTGGAATTCTGGTTGTCGGCGACAGGGGCGCCGGACTCGGTGGTGAGCACGCGCTGCGGCATGGTGGTGGGTCGGCCTTCCGTGCGGGACTGCGGGGGCTGCTGAGTGACGCGAGCGTAAGGACGCCCGATCCGCCACGTCAACAGTTTGTTGAAGTTGGAGGTGGGGGTGGGGAAGGGGTTCCGGGCCGCGGCGGCACTTGGGCGCGACAGGACAGGTGTCAGCGCCGCCACGGCCCGGAAGTCTGCTGGGCGCCTACGCGACCGGGTCGCCGGAGAGCCGCTCGACCGAGCGGAGCAGGGCGGAGTGGTCGAGGCCGCCGTCGCCCTGTGCGCGCAGGGACGCCACGAGCTGGGCGACCACGGCGCCGACGGGCAGCGCGGCGCCGACAGTGCGGGCGGCGTCGGTGACGATGCCCATGTCCTTGTGGTGCAGGTCGATGCGGAAGCCCGGCTTGAAGTCCCGGTTCAGGAAGTTGTCCTTCTTGCGGGTCAGGACGGTGGAGCCGGCGAGCCCGCCGTTCAGGACGTCGAGCGCGGCCTTCAGGTCCACGCCGGACTTCTCCAGGAAGACCACGGCTTCGGCGCACGCCTGGATGTTCACGGCGACGATGAGCTGGTTGGCGGCCTTCACGGTCTGGCCCGAGCCGTGCGGGCCGCACAGCACGATGGTCTTGCCGAGCGCCTCGAAGATCGGCTCGGCCGCGTCGAAGTCGGCCTGCTCGCCGCCGACCATGATGGACAGGACGGCCTCGATCGCCCCGGCCTCACCGCCGGACACCGGCGCGTCCAGGACGCGGATGCCCTTGTCCTTCGCCGCCTTGGCGAGGTCGACGGAGGTCTGCGGGGTGATCGACGACATGTCGATGAGCAGCGCGCCGGACCGCGCGTTGTCCAGGATGCCGTCGGGGCCGTACGCGATGGCCTCGACCTGCGGCGACGCGGGCACCATCGTCACGATGACGTCGGCGTCCCGGACGGCGTCGGCGATCGACGCGGCGGCGGTGCCGCCCGCCGCGGTGAGCCGGTCGAGCTTGGCCTGCTCGAGGGTGAAGCCGGTGACGGAGTAGCCGGCCTTGATCAGGTTCTCGGACATGGGCGAGCCCATGATCCCGAGTCCGATCCACGCGACCTTGGGGAGCGTGCTCATGGGGGAACCTCTCTGACTGCGTGCGTACGTCGGTGGGTGGGGCTCGGCGTCAGCCGCGGGCCCCGGCGGGGAGCCAGCCGAAGGCCTCGTGGCTCGGGCGGTCGCCGGGCTTGTACTCCAGGCCGACCCAGCCCTCGTACCCGGCCTTCCGCAGCTGGTCGAGCAGGTCTTCCAGGGGGAGCGAACCGGTCCCGGGGGCGCCGCGGCCGGGGTTGTCCGCGATCTGCACGTGGCCGGTCTTCGCCGCGTACCGCTCGATGGCCGACGGCAGGTCCTCGCCGTTCATGGACAGGTGGTACAGGTCCATCAGGAACTTCGCGTTGCCGAGGCCGGTCGCGGCGTTCACCTGGTCCACGATCTCGACGGCCTTGGGGGCGCTCACGATCGGGCAGCGCGGCGACTCCGGCTTGTTCAGGGCCTCGATCAGGAGGACCGCGCCGACGCGGTGCGCCGCTCGCGCGGCCAACGTCAGGTTCTCCAGGGCCAGTTCGTCCTGGACGGCCGGGGCGACGCCGTCGACGCGGTTGCCGTACAGGGCGTTGAGGGCCGTGCAGCCGAGGGACTCGGCGAAGTCCGCGGCCACGTCGATGTTCGCGCGGAACTTCTCGCTCTCGGCGCCCGGCACGGACAGGGCGCCGCGGTCGGGGCCCGGCAGCTGCCCGGCGTAGAAGTTCAGGCCCACCAGCTTGACGCCCGCGTCCTCGATCGCCTGCTTGAGGGCGTCGAGCTCGGACCGCTCCGGGGTGGGGGCGTCGACCCAGGGCCACCACAGCTCGACGGCCTTGAAGCCGGCCGCGGCGGCCGCCGCGGGGCGCTCCAGGAGCGGGAGCTCGGTGAAGAGGATCGACAGGTTCACATTGAAGCGCTGGTCGGAGTACCCCATGGGCTTCCGCGCTCCCTCCGTAGGACTCATCGCGCAACTAATTTCGTATTGCGGAAGTTTGTTTCTGCTTAACGGAAGAGTGCATCCGGTCCGCGGAAGCTGTCAAGAGGGGCTGCCGGAAATTCCCGGCGCCGCAGTAGGTTGAGCCCGTGCGATTGAGAGTGGAGTTCACGACCGAGCCCTTCGACCTCGACGAGGCGCCGCCGCACGCGCTGGCCGCCCGCGAGGTCATCGAGAGCGCCGACCTCGACACCGTGGACGTCGGGCCGTTCGGCAACACGGCCGAGGGCGACGTCGACGCGGTCCTCTCGGCGGTCGACGCGATGCTGCGCCGTTCCCTGAAGGCGGGCGCCACCCGCGTCTCGCTCCAGGTCAACGTGCTCGACGGGGACGGCCGGTGACCGGCGGCGACGACCCCTTCGTGGCGGCCGTCAAGCCCCTCGTCGACGCCATGGGCGGCCGGATGCTGCCGCCGGACGAGGCGGGCGACGACGACGTGGTGCTCGCCTGGGAGGGCGTGGACGTGGTCGCCGTACGCCTGCCGCAGCTCGCCGACTCCCTGGACCACATCCTGCTTGCCCTGGAGCGCAAGCACGGCAAGCCCCTCGCGGACCTCGACCGCAAGGCCAAGCAGGAGGTCGTACGGATACTCGAGGCACGCGGAGCCTTCTCGGTCCGGCACGGCGTGGAAACGGTGGCGGCGGCGATCGGCGTCAGCCGCTTCACGGTCTACAACTACCTGAACCGGGCATGAAATAGCCCGTCCGGCGCTTGAGGACGAGGCGCGAAGCGCCGACGAACCCCGGCGCACTCCAACCCGCAACCTTCGTTACCTGAAGTTTTCAACAAAGTGTTGACGCGGTGTTTCCGAGGGCGTTAGCTATGCGCAGCCCGTCCAGCACAAAGGCCACGGAGGCCCCCGTGACTTCGAGCACCAAGACGCCGGGCATCGCCCGGTTCAACGCCCTCGACGAGCCCGCGGCCCGCGCCGCGCTCCACGAGGTCTGCGCATCGACGGCCTGGGGGAGCGAGATCCTCGCCCAGCGCCCCCTTTCCACCGCCGACGCCCTGTACGCCGCGAGCGACGCCGCCACGGCCGGGCTGACCGCGGCCGACCTGGCCGAGGCGATGGCGGGGCACCCGCCGATCGGGCGCCCGAAGCCCGGGGACCCCACCTCGTCCCGCGAGCAGGCGGGCATGGCCGGGGCCTCCGACGCCCTCAAGGCCGAGATGCTCGAACTGAACCTCGCCTACCAGGACAAGTTCGGCCACGTCTTCCTGATCTGCGCCACCGGCAGGACCGGCGAGCAGATGCGCGACGCGGTCAGGGACCGGATCGGCAACTCGCCCGAACAGGAGCGGGAGATCGTCCGCTCCGAACTGGGCAAGATCAACCGCATCCGCCTCACCCGCCTCCTGGAGGAGCACCGCGCATGAGCACCGCGACCACGGCATCCGTGTCCACGCACATCCTGGACACCAGCGTCGGACGCCCCGCCGAGGGCGTCGCCATCCAGCTGTCCGCCAAGGCCGGGACCGCGCCGTGGGCGGCCCTCGGCGGCTCCGCGACCGACGCGGACGGGCGCTGCAAGGATCTGCCGGCGCTGCCGGAGGGCACCACCCACGTACGTCTGGACTTCGAGACCGAGGCGTACTTCCTGAGCAAGCACACCACGCAAGCCGAGGCGCAGCAGGACGCCCCCGCGAATCGGGACAGCGGTGCGTTCTTCCCCGAGGTGGCGATCACCTTCGCCGTCGTACCGGGCGAGCACTACCACGTACCGCTGCTGCTCAACCCGTTCGGCTACTCCGTTTACCGAGGGAGCTAGCAGACATGGCAGCCCATTCCCACCCGGCCCGCCCTGTGATCCTGGGTCAGAACCAGTACGGGAAAGCAGAGAACCGCGTCGTCAAGATCACGCGGGACGGCGACACCCACCACATCAAGGACCTGAACGTCTCCGTCGCGCTCAGCGGCGACCTCGACGACGTCCACTACAACGGCTCCAACGCCCACTGCCTGCCGACCGACACCACCAAGAACACGGTGTTCGCGTTCGCCAAGGAACACGGCATCGAGTCCGCCGAGCAGTACGGCATCCACCTCGCCCGGCACTTCGTGGACAGCCAGCCCTCCATCCACCGGGCGCGCATCCGCATCGAGGAGTACGCCTGGGAGCGCATCTCCGGCTCCGACGGCAACTCCAAGTTCATCGGCGCCGACGAGGTCAACCACTCCTTCGTCCGCAAGGGCCAGGAGACGCGGCTCGCCCAGATCACCTACGACGGCGAGCGGTTCGAGGTCCTCAGCGGCCTGAAGGACCTGACCGTGATGAACTCCACGAACTCCGAGTTCTGGGGCTACATCAAGGACAAGTACACGACGCTGCAAGAGGACTACGACCGCATCCTCGCCACCTCCCTGTCCACCTGGTGGCGGCACAACTGGACCAGCGACGAGCAGCGCATGCCGAACTGGGAGAAGTCCTACGCGCAGGCGAAGAAGCACATCCTGCACGCCTTCGTGGAGACCTACTCCCTCTCGCTCCAGCAGACGCTGTACCAAATGGGCTCGCGCGTCATCAACAACCGCAGCGAGATCGACGAGATCCGCTTCTCCGCGCCCAACAAGCACCACTTCCGCCTGGACCTCTCCTTCTGCGGCCTCGAGAACGAGGCCAAGGACGGCGCCGTCTACTACGCCGCGGACCGCCCGTACGGCCTCATCGAGGCCACCATCCTGCGGGACGGGGCCGAGGCCAGGATCCCGGTCGACATGACCAACCTCTGACGCGGCTCGCGGGTCCCCGCCCGTCCGCAGCGGACGGGGGCCCGCCACCTTGGAGGGAACGACAGCCATGGCACAGCCCGAGAAAGGACCGGCAGCCCCGTCTGACGGTCCGTGTTCCACCCCGCAGGAACCCGACGGGACCGCACCTTCCGCCTGCCACCCCGTCGACGAGAAGCTCCCCGCCTCGCGGCTCGCCCCCGCCGCGCTCCAGCACATCGCCGCCATGTACGCGGGTGTCGTCACCCCTCCGCTCATCATCGGCCAGGCCGTGGGCCTGGACACCGCCGCGCAGACCCGGCTCATCGCGGCGAGCCTGCTGATCGCGGGACTCGCCACACTCCTTCAGACCCTCGGCGTCAAGGGCGTCGTCGGCAACCGGCTCCCGTTCGTCAACGCCGCCTCGTCCGCGGGCATCGCGCCCATCCTCGCCATCGCCGAGAACAGCGCGAAGGGCCACCAACTCCCCGCGATCTACGGCGCGGTGATGGTGGCCGGGCTCTTCTGCCTCGCCGTCGGACCGTTCTTCGGGCGGCTGCTCCGCTTCTTCCCGCCGCTCGTCACCGGCGTCGTCATCACGCTCATCGGCGTGACGCTCATGCCCGTGCCCGTCACCTGGGCGCAGGGCGGCGACAAGGAGGCCGCGGACTTCGGCGACATGCGCTATCTGGCGCTCGCCGCGTTCACGCTGGTCGTGATCCTGCTCTTCCAGCGCTTCGCGCGCGGCTTCTTCCGCCAAGTGGCGCTGCTCATGGGCATGTTGATCGGTACGCTCGCCGCGGTCCCGTTCGGCCTCGCCGACTTCTCGGCGCTCAGGTCGGCGCCGGTGGCCGCGCTGCCCACGCCCTTCGCGTCCGGCGCTCCGGAGTTCCAGCCCGCCGCGATCCTGTCCCTGTGCATCGTGATGCTCGTCCTGATGACCGAGTCGAGCGCCGGGATGCTGGCGCTCGGCGAGATCTGCGAGCGCAGGACCGACGGCGCGACCATCACGCGCGGCCTGCGCACCGACGGCATCGCCACCCTGGTGGGCCCGGTCTTCGGCGGCTTCCCGACCTCCGCGTTCGCGCAGAACGTCGGCGTCGTCTCCCTCACCCGGGTGCGCAGCCGCTATGTCGTGGCCGTCGCGGGCGGCGCCCTGATCGTGCTCGGCGCGTTCCCCGTGCTCGGCGCGGTCGTCAGCCTCGTACCGATGCCGGTGCTCGGCGGCGCGGGCATCGTCCTGTTCGGCTCGATCGCGGTCAGCGGCATCCGTACGCTGTCCGAGGCGGGCCTCGACGACAGCTCCAACATCGTCCTCGTGGCCGTGGCGCTCGGCGCGGGCATCATCCCGCTCGCCGCGCCCGCCTTCTACGCCGACTTCCCGGCCTGGGCGCAGACCGTGCTCGGCTCCGGCATCAGCGCGGGCGCGCTCGTCGCCGTCCTCCTGAACCTGTTCTTCCACCATCTCGGCACCCGCGACAGCGCCCACGGCGACATCGCGGCACTCAAATCCTCCTAGGGTCCTGCCGTGCCCAGCCCGTCACCGCCACTACCTGAGGGAAGCACCATGGCACCTTCGGCAGCCCGCACCGTCATCGAGAACGTGGCCATCGCCACCGTCGACGCGCACGACACCGAGTACGCGTCGGGCCACATCGTCGTCGCCGGGAACAGGATCGAGTCCATCGGCGCCGGACAGGCCCCCGAAGGCCTGGAGAACGTGGTCCGCCGCGTCGACGGCACCGGGCACCTCGCGACCCCCGGCCTGGTCAACACGCACCACCACTTCTACCAGTGGATCACCCGGGGCCTCGCCACCGACCACAACCTCTTCAACTGGCTGGTCGCGCTGTACCCGACGTGGGCGCGCATCGACGAGCCGATGGTCCGCGCCGCCGCGCAGGGCTCGCTCGCGATGATGGCCCGCGGCGGCGTCACCACCGCCATGGACCACCACTACGTCTACCCGAAGGGCTCCGGCGACCTGTCCGGCGCCATCATCGGGGCGGCCCGCGAGACGGGCGTGCGGTTCACGCTCGCCCGCGGCTCGATGGACCGCAGCGAGAAGGACGGCGGCCTGCCGCCGGACTTCGCCGTCGAGACCCTGGAGGGCGCGCTCGCCGCGACCGAGGAGACCGTCAAGGAGCACCACGACGCGTCCTTCGACGCGATGACGCAGGTGGCTGTCGCGCCCTGCTCGCCGTTCTCCGTCTCCACCGAACTGATGAAGCAGGGCGCGGAGTTGGCGCGGCGCCTCGGCGTACGCCTGCACACGCACGGCAGCGAGACGGTCGAGGAGGAGAAGTTCTGTCACGAGCTGTTCGGCATGGGCCCGACCGACTACTTCGCGTCGACGGGCTGGCTGGGCGAGGACGTGTGGATGGCGCACTGCGTCCACATGAACGACTCCGACATCGCGGCGTTCGCCCGCACCGGCACGGGCGTCGCCCACTGCCCGTCCTCCAACGCCCGCCTCGCCGCCGGCATCGCCCGCGTGCCCGACATGCTGGCCGCCGGCGTCCCGGTCGGCCTCGGCGTGGACGGCACCGCCTCCAACGAGTCCGGCGAGCTCCACACCGAACTGCGCAACGCGCTGCTCATCAACCGTCTGGGCGCCCACAAGGAAGCCGCCCTGAACGCCCGCCAGGCGCTGCGCCTCGGCACCTACGGCGGCGCGCAAGTCCTCGGCCGGGCGAGCCAGATCGGCTCGCTGGAGGCGGGGAAGCTCGCGGACCTCGTCCTGTGGAAGGTCGACGGCATCGGACACTCCTCGATCGCCGACCCGGTCACCGCGATCGTCTTCGGCGCGGCAGCGCCGGTGACCCTCTCCCTCGTCAACGGCGAGCCGGTCGTCGAGCACGGCCGCCTGCTGCGCGTCGACGAGGACGCCATCGCCCGCGTGACGCGGGACGAGGCACAGCGACTCGCGCGCGTCGCCGCGGCGCACTGACCGCGCGGGCGACACCGCAGATGTCCGGCTGAGGGGGACGGCCCTCGGCCGGCGACCGTGGACCCGAGCGGGGTCCACGGTCACCGTGGCCGGGGGCGCGCCGTGCGCGCCCCCGGACCCGTACGCCGTATCTGCTCCACTGCACCACCTCCCTGACACCCGTGTCACCCGATGACGCGTAACCGACCGGAGGGTCCGCCGTGGCCGCCAAGCCGAGTTCTCACAAGGGCGCAGCGACTACCGCTGCGCAGCACCCAGTTGACGAGCGCCTCCCGGTGCTCAAGATGGCGACGACCGGCCTCCAGCACGTGGCCGCCATGTACGCGGGCGTCGTCGCCCCGCCGCTCATCGTCGGCGCGGCCGTGGGCCTCTCGGCGAAGGAACTCACCTTCCTCACCGGTGCCTGCCTCTTCACGGCGGGCCTCGCGACCTTCCTCCAGACCCTCGGGATCTGGAACATCGGCGCCCGCCTGCCGTTCGTGAACGGCGTCACCTTCGCCGGTGTCGCCCCCATGCTGGCGGTCGTCGACTCGACGAAGGACAAGGACGACGCGCTGCCGATCATCTTCGGAGCGGTGATCGTCGCGGGCGTCCTCGGCTTCATAGCCGCCCCGTTCTTCTCCAAACTGGTGCGCTTCTTCCCGCCGGTGGTGACCGGCACGGTCATCACCCTCATCGGGATCTCCCTGATGCCGGTCGCCTTCGGCTGGGCGCAGGGCCCGAACCCGGCCGCCAAGGACTACGGCGCGCAGAAGTACCTGGCCCTCGCGGGCATCACCCTCGTGATCGTCCTCCTGCTTCGCCGCTTCACGCGCGGCTTCGTGAAGCAGATCGCGGTGCTGCTCGGCCTCGTACTCGGCACGCTCGTCGCGATCCCCTTCGGCGTGACCGACTTCGACCCGGTCACTCAGGCGGACGTGGTCGGCTTCCCGACGCCGTTCCACTTCGGCGCGCCGCAGTTCACCGCCGCCGCGATCGTCTCCCTCTGCGTCGTCATGGTCGTCTCCATGACCGAGTCGACGGCCGACATGCTGGCCCTCGGCGAGATCGTGGACCGCCCCGCCGACGAGAGGACGATCGCCGCGGGCCTGCGCGCCGACACCCTGGGCTCGGCGGTGAGCCCGCTCTTCAACGGCTTCATGTGCAGCGCGTTCGCGCAGAACATCGGCCTGGTGGCGATGACGAAGATCCGCAGCCGGTACGTGGTCGCTGTGGGCGGCGGCTTCCTGGTCCTCCTCGGCCTGTGCCCGATGGCCGCGTCCCTGATCGCCGTCGTACCGCGCCCGGTGCTCGGCGGCGCGGGCGTCGTCCTGTTCGGCTCGGTCGCGGCCAGCGGCATCCAGACCCTCGTCAAGGCGGGCCTGGACAAGGACAACAACGTCCTGATCGTCGCGGTCTCCCTGGCCGTGGGCCTCATCCCGATCTCGGCCCCGGAGTTCTACCACGCGTTCCCCGAGAACGCGAAGATCATCCTCGACTCCGGCATCTCCACGGGCTGCGTGGCCGCCATGGTCCTCAACCTCCTCTTCAACCACATCGGCGCCAGCAGCGAGGCGGACGAGGTAACGGCCCCCATGGAACCAGCGGCCGAAATCAGCCCGTCCGGCGTTTGAGGACGAGCGCGCAGCGCGGAAAAAAGGGGGTTCTAGGGGGCGGAGCCCCCTGGTTTCGGGAAGGGGCGGGCTTGGGGAGCCCCCGGCAGGGCACCGACCTCAGCCCGCCCCCCCTCAGCAGCCGCTCACCGACCGATGTGGAACGACTCGCCGTACACCTTCCAGTCCAGCGGCGGATCAAGGTTCAGGTTCCGCTTGTTGAGGAAGACGCGCTGCGCGGTATCGACCCGACTGGTGTCCTCGTGGGCCTGCTCCTGCTTCATCGCCCAGACACGCGCGTCGAGGAAGGCGTGCAGGTACTTGACCTCGTCCCCGCCCTGCGCCGGCGGCTTCGCCGAGCGCAGCGCGCGCTTGCGGATGTTGCGGAAGCTCGTCGCGTCGTCGCCGTCACCGTGCATGACGATCGCGTCGTAGTACGTGAACTGCCCGAGCGTGCCGATGCCGTCGGCCTTGCCCTGCTTGACGGCCGGGTTGAAGTAGACGCGGTCGCGCTCGTCGTTCTGCGCCTGCTGGAAGGCCGGGTCCTGCGCGGCCTTCCGCCAGTCCTTGGGGTAGTTCGGGTCGAGGCCGGCGTGCGAGTCGGAGCCGTTCACCCGGCGGAGCGCGGGCAGGTACTTTTCGAGTACGTTGCCGGGCTTGCGCTTGGCGTAGAGCTCGACGAGGTCGAGCATGTCGCCGGTGCCGGAACAGAATCCGATGATCCCCGCGGTGTAGCCGCGCTTGTCGCCGATGTCCTCGATGTACTTGTACTGCGCCTTCCAGTCCAGCGAGGAGTTCTCCGCGCTGGAGACCAGCTTCATGGCGATTTCCTTCTTCGCCGGGTCGTCGAGCCCCGCGGGCGCGGCGCTCGCGGACTGGGTCGTGAGGAGCGGCCCCGCGATCAGGGCCGCGCCTATCAGGCCGATCACGGCACGTCGCGAGGGGTGCTTGTGGGGGGTGCGCTGAGCGTGCAACGGGACCTCCAGAGAGGGGAGTTCACGGTTCCGCGGAGCGTTCGCGGTGGCCCGCGTTTTGTTAGGAAGGTTTCCTACCAGAGATTCCACGTGACGTATACCCGTCAAGCCGCGGCTCGTTGGCGGAATGGCGTCCCGTCGGTGCCCGAAACGCCGCGGTCGGCCGCCCCATCCGGCCCAGGGCGTCACCCGCACATGGCCGGACATCGCCCTAGTCGCTGCTCACGCTGGTCCGTACGATCCCAGCACCCTCAGCCTCCGCTCATCGCGCTCGGGTCCGTCGTGGCCCGGCGCGACGGCTGAGAGTCAGCTCCTCCCAGCACGACTCCAGTACCGCTCCAACCCCCACCTCGTGCCGGTGCGCCCTGCGCGCGCGCCGCACGGGCCGAAGCACTGGATAGGGAGAAACGAACCATGTCCGCTGCACTGCTCGCGGGCGGCGCCCTCGCCGCCCTGATCACCGCGGGCCTGCCCGCGCCCGATCCGTCCGGGATCAGCGATCCACCGCCGGACAAGATCGTCATCGACATCGCCACCGTGAACGGCTCCGGCTGTCCCAAGAACACCACCGCCGTCGCCGTCTCGGAGGACAACACGGCGTTCACCGTCACCTACAGCGACTACCTCGCCCAGGCGGGCGGCAACTCCCCGCCCACGGCGCTGCGCAAGAACTGCCAGCTCAGCCTGGTCGTGCACGTCCCACAGGGATTCACGTACGCGATCGCGAGCGCCGACTACCGCGGCTTCGCCTCGCTCCAGCGCGGAGCGAGAGGGGAGGAGAAGGCCTCGTACTACTTCCAGGGCTCGCCGAACACGAACGCCAAGTCGCACAGCTTCTCGGGCCCCATGGGCGACAACTGGCAGGCCACCGACGAGACCGAGGTGACCCAGCTGGTGTGGGCGCCGTGCGGCAAGAAGCGCAACTTCAACATCAACACCGAGCTGCGCGTCGACATCGGCAGCTCGGACACCAGCAAGGTCAGCTTCATGACGATGGACTCGACCGACGGGGCCATCAGCACGATCTACCGCGTGAAGTGGAAGGAGTGCCCACGCTGACGCAGAGCTGGTGAGGTGCTGACCTGAGCCTGGTGAGGGGGTCGCGCCTCCGGGCAGCCCGGGAGCCGTCCGGAGGCGCGTCACCTCATGCCATCCGTAAGCCGCGCGTCATCCGTCGAGCCGCGTCACCCGTCGAGTCGCGTCACCGGCGGTCCAGCGCGTCCCGCACCTTCTTCGCGACCGCGTACGTGTCCCCGGCGGGCCGCACCGCGAGCCGCCCCGGGTCGCGCGTCCAGCGGTCCTCGAGCGCGAACCAGTCGACCGGCTCCGGCTCCCGCCCCTCGTCGAGCGCGGCCCGCAGCCCGTCGAAGTACGTGCGCCAGCGCAGCCGGTAGAGCCCGCCGACGAGCCCCGCCCACTCGCGGTTGGCGTAGTCCTTCAGACCCGCGTCGGCCCCGGCACGGGTGCCCCACACGGTGAGCAGCGACAGCTGGTCGTACGCGAGCCGGTCGCGCTCGCGGGCGTCGGCGCCCCAGGCGCGCGCGTCGGCGACCCACCGCCCGAGCAGCTGCCGGGCGTCGGTGGCCACCAGCCGGTCGAGCAGGTCGACATGGCCGAGCCAGGTGCGCGTGAGCCGGTCGAAGCGGGCGGTGTCCCGCTGCTCGTACGCGTCCCTGATCTGCGGCAGAAGCACCCGGCTCCGGTTGGAGAGGGCCTGGCGCGCCACATCGAGCAGATCGCGCCGGTAGGCCGACGAGCCCCGCAACTCCTTCCGCACGGACAGCAGATGACCCAGTGCGGGCGCGAAGTCGTCCGGCTCGTACCGCATCGCCTTCGGCGACCAGGACGCGGCGGACGCCACGGTCAGCGAGGGCCGCGCCCCGAAGAGCCCGTCGGCGCCCTCGGCCCAGCTGTCGGCGCGCGTGGTGCCGTAACACGTGCGACGCAGGGCGTCCCAGGCGGCCTGCGCGCTGTGGTCGACGCCCCCGTACCGCGTGGTGGCCCACTGCCGGAACCATTCTTCGAGGTCCAAGTCGCCGTCGTGCCAGGCCAGTTCGGAGAACAGCTCGAACGCGGCCGGGTTGTTGTCGGCGGCCTCCGGCATCAGCGAGATGCCGCGCAGGGTGCTGCCGTCCTTCGTGCGCCACCGCTCGTACAGGGCCGCCCAGTCGGGCGTGTTGGCGCCGAGCGCCGTGTGCCCGCCGAAGTTCCAGATGGAGCCGAAGGTGTACGGCGTCGAGCCCCAGTCGGCCTCCCGGTCCGTGACGGTCGGGAAGCGGTCGGAGAGCCCGTCGACGACGAGCATGCGGTCCTTGTCGACGGCGTCGGTGAGGGCCTTCGGCGGGTTGTGCTGCCAGCCGAGGATGACCCAGACGGCGCCCGGGTGCGCGGCCCGCAGCGCCTTCTCGACGGCCCGGGCGGCCTCGCCCACCGGCACGTCGCCCGGCTTCCCGCCCTCGTGCAGCAGGTCCATCTTGTACATCGTGGACGGTCCGAACAGATCGTTCTGTACGCGGTAGAAGGCGGCGGCGACCCGCGCGAACGCGTCGGTGCGCGGATCCAGCCAGTCGGGCCGCCGGAAGCCGACCCAGTTGCCCTGCGGCACGGTCCGCGCGCCGGGATTCCGCCCGGCGAAATCCGGCGGGACGGTACCGAAGTAGCCGGGGAGCACGGGCGTCATGCCGAGCTCGCGGAGCCGGTCCGCGATGCGCCGCCCGAGCCGGGCGCGCCGCGCGAGCAGCTGCCGCGACACGGGGTGCGGGAACGCCGCCATGTTCTGGAGCAGCCACCACGGCTGGTGCGCGGGCCCCGGCACCCACGCCCGCAACTCCGCGTCCCCGTACCCGAATTCCTGGAACACCCGGTGGTAGACGGCGTCCGCGCCCACGTACACCAGGACCTCGTTGTAGCCGTGCAGGGCGAGCACGTCGAGCTCGCGCTCCCAGTACGACCAGTCGTGGTAGGCGTTCGTGTAGCCGTCGTTGGTGTCGTTGAGGACGAACCGGTGCGGGACGTTGGCCCGTCTGGTCGTGGTCCTGCCCGGGTCCGGGAGCAGCTTCGGCAGGTCCAGCTGCCGCCCCGCCCAGGTGATGTTGGCCCGGGCGGAGTGTTTCAGGTAGTGGTACAGGCCCTTGAGCTGGACGGCCGGGGTGGAGCCTGCGATGACGACGGCGCCCCGCTCGCCGGACACCCGGAAGGTGTCGCGGGTGCCGGGCAGCGCCTCGAAGGCGAGCTGGTCGGCGTGGCGGGGGAGCAGGCGCCGGGCGGCGGCCGCGGCGGCGCCCGGCTTCCCGGGGATCGCGGGGGCTCCGGGGACACCGGGGGCTCCGGGGGCACCGTGGGCGCTCCGGGGGGCGCCATCGGCGGTGCGCCCCCCGGAGCAGGCCATGGCCGTACCGGCGGTGCCGGCGAGGGCGGTGAGGAGGGTACGGCGGGGCAGCTGGGGCATGCGGGCTCCCGTGGGTCGGGGCTTGCTCGGCGGGTACCGACGTGACTGATGCCCAGCGTCACCCCGTGCCCTAACCCGTCAGGCCGGAGGCTGGGTGCGGCGGAAGTAATCGGTGCCGCCGTCACCCGGCCAGACGAACGACAGCTGCCCGCCGCTGAGCGTGGCCCGGCCGCGCCCCACCTCGCCCATGCAGGTCGCGGTGATCGTCATGGCGGCGGTGATCGTGCCGGGGCAGGACTTGCCGCCGGAGCGCATGTTCATGGACGTGCCGTTGACGGTCAGGACGATGAGACGGCCCCCCGACCCGCGCGCCACGTGGTACCAGGTGCCCTGCACGGACTGGGGTCCGGCGGCGGGCTTGGTGGGCTTCGTGGGCGTCGTGGGCTTCGTGGTCCTCTTCGGGGGGACGGCGGGGGCGCTCGTGCGGGGTGGGGCGGGTGCGCCGGTACGTGGTGCGGTGCGCGTGGGCGTCGGACTGCCGCTTGCCGGGCTCGGGGTCTTCGCCGCCCGGGGCTTCTTGGTGGGGCTGGGGGTCGGTGACGCCGACTCCCTCACGTCCGCTGTGCCGCTGGCGTGGTCGTTCTTGTCGTCACCTCCGCATCCGGTCAGCGCGAGCGCGAGCACCGCGACGGCGGAGGTGGCGACGGAACGTGTTCGGTGCACAGAAAGGTCCTGAACTCGGGTGCTGGTGGGGGGACTTGGGCGAGCCTGCCACACCGTGAAAGCCGAGATCCAGGCCGGCCGGACATGTTCCTGGGATGAGTTCGACTGCACCGGGGGACAGCCTGACGCACCCACGATTCATCGGGTCTGAGGCACTAATTCCGGCCCAATGATCCGTAACAGACCCGTACGTCCCTCATTGACATCCGATGTATCCGCTCCTACGTTCCCGAGCGACTGCCAACGAACAGGAGCCGCACATGCGCCGCAGAGTCCCCGCACTCGCCCTGCTCCTCACCGCAGCGCTGGCGAGCACGGCCCTCCCGACGGCCACCGCCGTGCCGTCGCCGGACAAGCCGACCCCGCCCCGGCAGGCCGCGGGCCCCGGCACCGACCACGCCACCGACGACCCCTTCACCGCCGACCGCACCAACTGGTTCCGTCAGGACCGCTTCGGCATGTTCATCCACTTCGGCGCGTACGCGAACCTGGAGGGCGAGTACCGGCGCCCGGACGGCACGACGTGCCGCAACGCCGAGTGGATCCAGCGCCAGTGCAAGATCCCGAAAGCCGCGTACGAGCGGCAGGCCAAGGCCTTCGACCCGGCCGACTTCGACGCGAAGGCGGTGGTGCGGGCCGCGAAGGACGCCGGGATGAAGTACATCGTCATCACGTCCAAGCACCACGAGGGCTACGCGATGTGGCCGACGAAGGTGAACGCGTGGAATCTGCGCGACCACTCGTCGTTCGACAAGAAGCGGGACATCCTCGCGGAGCTCAAGAAGGCGTCCGACGACGCGGGCATCAAGCTCGGCTTCTACTACTCGATCTGGGACTGGCACGACCCGGACTTCCCCGACCCGGCGACCTTCCCGAAGTACGAGAAGCGCATGTACGCGCAGCTCAAGGAGCTCATCGACAGCTACGACCCGGCGCTGCTCTGGTTCGACGGCGAGTGGGCCACCGAGGACCCGCACAACCCGTGGACCGCCCGCGACGGCGAGCGCCTGGAGTCGTATCTGCGCGGCCTGAACCCGGACCTGGTCATCAACAACCGCGTGGGCAAGCGCCGCGTGACCGACGGCGACTACGGCACGCCCGAGCAGGAGATCCCCGACGCGCCGGTCGACGGCCAGCTGTGGGAGTCGTGCATGACGCTCAACGACCACTGGGGCTACGCCCGCTACGACCAGAACTGGAAGTCGGGCGCGACCCTCGTCCGCAACCTGCTCTCCACGACGTCCCGCAGCGGCAACTACCTCCTCAACGTCGGCCCCGACGCCCGCGGCCGCATCCCGCAGCCGTCCGTCGACCGCCTCAAGGAGATGGGCAGCTGGCTGCGCACGGCGGGCCAGGGCGACGCGGTGTACGGCGCCCGCTACGCCGGGCTCGTGCAGGAGCCCGCGTGGGGCGCGGTGAGCCGCAAGGGCAACACCCTGTACGCGGCGGTCACCCAGTGGCCGGCCGCCGGGAAGCCGCTGCATCTGACCGCCCGCACCGACGTCCGCGTCAAGTCGGCCCGGGTGCTGGGCAGTTCGCAGCAGGTGACGGTCGCCAAGTCCGGCGACGGCTACGACCTCACGCCGTCCGGCGCCCCGACGAACGCCCTCGCCACCGTCATCGCCCTCGACGTCGACCCGGGGCCGACGGCGAGCCCCGGCGACGGCAAGGGCCTCAAGCAGGAGCTCTTCGACAACACCGACCTGTCCGGCACCCCGAAGGTCACCCGCACCGACCCGACCGTCAACCACTCCTGGAAGTACACGGGTTCACCGCACCCGTCGATCCCCGCCGACGGGTTCGGCATCCGCTGGACCGGCTCCGTCGAGCCGCGCCGCACGGAGACGTACACCCTCACCACCGTCTCCGACGACACGGTCCGGGTGTGGATCGACGGCAAGCTGGTGATCGACTCCTGGACCCCGCACGAGCCGAAGGTCGACAAGGCGCAGGTGCGGCTCACGGCCGGGCAGCGGCACACGATCCGCGTCGACTACACGGAACGGACCGGCGAGGCCCACATGAAGCTGCTGTGGTCGAGCCCGAACCAGCCGCAGGAGATCATCCCGGCGACGCAGCTGCGTACGCCGTGACCGGGCCCTGTGGGGGCGTCACAGCGCCGCGAGCGTGTTCTCCACGGTCGTGAGGAGGACCTTCCGGTCGTCCTGCACGCGGGCGAGCACCCGCAGGCCGTAGTACGTGCTCTGCACGAGCCGGGCCAGGGCGCGGGCGTCGCGGTCCGTCGGGATCTCGCCCGCGCGCTGGCCCTCCGCGACGACCGCGCACACCTCGTCCTCGACGCGCGTGAAGTTGCGCCGCACGACCCGCTTGACGTCCGCGTCGAGCCCGGCGAGCTCGATCGCCGCGTTGATCGCGAAGCAGCCGCGCGCGTC
The DNA here is from genome assembly GCF_042740445.1 of Streptomyces sp. NPDC059003. Taxonomy (NCBI): domain Bacteria; kingdom Bacillati; phylum Actinomycetota; class Actinomycetes; order Kitasatosporales; family Streptomycetaceae; genus Streptomyces; species Streptomyces sp. NPDC059003. The sequence continues at coordinate 18,594 of NZ_JBHYJH010000066.1, forward strand.
GTCCTCGTCGAGGTCGCTGTCGACGGCGCCCAGCATCATCGCGCGCAGCCGGTCCTTGGCGCTGCCCGGCCCTTGGAGCTGTTCGATCTGCGCGCCGGTGACCGTCTCGTAGTAGCGGTCGAGCGTCCGCAGGTAGAGCTCGCGCTTGCCGCCGAAGGTGTTGTAGAGGCTCGACGGCCCGAGGCCCGTGCTGTCGCACAGGTCCCGGGTGGACGTGCCCTCGTACCCGTGGCGCCAGAAGGTCTCCATGGCGGCGGTGATGACACGGTCCTCGTCGAACTGTCGTGGCCTGGCCATGGGCCGGAGCCTACCCGTTTTGGAATACCTTTTCAAAACCCGGACGGGACGCCGCGGACTCCGGCGATTCCGGGGATGCCAGGGATGCCGTCGCCCGCTCCAGGCGCCCCGCCCACACCGCCCCCACGCACCCGACCGCCGCGAGCCCCGCCCCGACCCACGCGACCGACGCGTACCCGTACCCGGCGTCGATGGTGAGGCCGCCGAGCATCGGGGCGAGCGTGTTGCCGACGTTGAACGCGGCGGTGTTGGTCGCGCCGACCAGCGTCGGCGCGTCGGGGGCGAGCGTGAACACGCGGGACTGGAGCGCGGGATTGGTCACGTACCCCGCCATGCCGAGCAGAAAGACGAGCGCGAGCACGACCGCGATCGCCGTGTGCGCGGTGAGCGCGAGCGCCGCCGAGATCACGGCGAGCCCACCGAGCCCCCACCCGAGCGTGCCGACCGCGTGCGCCCCCGCCGTCCGCCCGCCGATCAGCAGGCCGAGCATGCCGCCCGCCCCGAACAGCGCGAGCACCGCGGGCACCCATCCCTCGCTCAGCCCGCTCTCGTCGGTGAGCAGCGACGCGAGGTAGGAGAAGGTCACGATCACCGCGCCGAACGCGAGGCCCGTGATCGCGTACGACAGCCACAGCTGCGGCCGCCGCATCCCGCGCAGTTCGGCGCGCACGGACGGCGCCTCCTGGCTGCCCCGGCCGCCCGGCACGGCGAACACGGTGGCGGCCAGGCTGACGGCGGTCGCCGCGGCCACCGCCCAGAACGCGGCGCGCCAGCTCGCGGACTGGCTCAGGACCGTACCGGCCGGGACGCCGACGATCGTCGCGAGCGTGAGGCCGCCCGCGACCAGGGCGACGGCCCTGCTCTTGGCCTCGCTCGGCACCAGCGCCACGGCCGTGGCGACGGCCACGCCCCAGAATCCGGCGTACGCGAGGGCGCTGACGATCCGCGTCGCGAACAGCACGCCGTACCCCGGCGCCAGCGCGCCCACGACGTGCCCCGCGATGAACACCCCCTGGAGCAGGACGAGCGCCGTCCGGCGCGGCCAGCGCAGCGTGGCGACGGCGAGCAGTGGCGCCCCGACGACCATGCCGATCGCGAACGCGGAGATCAGCAGCCCGGCGTCGGGTATGGACACGCCCAGGTCGTCGGCCATGCCGGGGAGGAGCCCCGACAGCATGAACTCCGATGTGCCTTGGGTGAAGATGCCGAGCGCCAACACGTAGACCGCGAGCGGCATGGGGTTCCTCCCTGATGGTGGTCGGTGGTGGTCGATTGGTTGGTCGGTCGGTTGGTCGCGAGGCTGTTTTGAATCGCTCGCTTCAGAACCGGGATGGACCCTAGCATGTTCTGGAGTGACTGCTTCAAAACGATTCCGTACGGTGTCGGGGTGGATCGCCGTCGCCTCAAGCTCTTCGTGGACGTCCTGCTCGTTCTCGTGGCCGCACTGATGGGGCTCGCGGCGAACTACGCGACGAGCCGCACGGACCACGTGCCGTGGGTGCTGCGCACCCTGCGGGACTGGTCGCTGCCGCTCCTCGCCCTCGCCGTGCTGCTGCTCGTGGCGGGCCAGGTGTGGCTGCACCTGCTCGAACGCCCGGCGCCGGTCAGGCCGGGGTGGGAGTCGAGTCGGCCGCCCTATCCGGGACTTGAGGCCTTCGCGGAGGGTGACGCGGGGGTGTTCTTCGGGCGAGACCGGGAAGTGCGGGAGCTGGTGGGGCGGCTGCGTCCGCTGGGGGCTTCGGCGGCGCGGCGGTTCGTGGCGGTGATCGGTCCTTCGGGGAGCGGGAAGTCGTCGTTGGTGTGTGCGGGGCTGCTTCCCGCTCTGGGCGCACGGCGTGAACGGTGGGTGACCGTAGGGCCGTTCGCGCCGGGCCGGGAGTCGATGGCGGAGCTCCGGAGCGCCTTCGCCGAGGCGCGGCGGCTGCGTACGGAGCGGGGCGGACGCGGAGTGCCGGTGCTCCTCGTCATCGATCAGCTGGAGGAGCTGATCACCCTGGCGGCGGAGCGGGACCGGGAAGCCGTCCTCGCGGGGATCACGGAAGCGCTGGCCGGGGACCCGCACCTGTGGGTCGTGGCCACACTCAGGTCGGACTTCCTGACGGATCTCCTGGAGACCGGCCACGCCGACCTGGTCCAACAACCTTTGCTGATCGGCGTGTTGGGGCGGTCTGAGCTCTTCGAGGTGATCGAGAAGCCCGCCGCGCGGGCGGGCCTGACCTTCGCACCCGACCTGGTCGCCCGCATGGTCGACGACACCGGCGGCGGCGACGCCCTGCCGCTGCTCGCGTACACCCTCCAGTCACTCTCACTGCGGGCGCTCGCCGGGGACGGCGCGGTCGGCCTCGACGACTACCGGCAGCTCGGCGGCGTCGCGGGCGCCCTGTCGGAACAGGCCGACCGCATCATGGCGGAGCTGGCGGCGGGGGACTCGGGGGCGCCGGTCCTGGACGTGCTGCTGAAGTTCGTGACCCTGGAACACGGCGAGCCGACCCGCCGCCGGGTGCGGCGGGCCGACCTGACGGCGGGAGAGTGCGCGGTGACGGACGCGTTCGTCGCCGGACGGCTCCTGACCGGCGACGGGGATGTCATCGACGTGGCGCACGAGGCGCTGTTCCGGCAGTGGGGGCCGCTGCGGGGCGCGGTGGCCGCGCGCGCGGAAGTGCTGCGGCGGCGTACGGAGTTGGAGCGGGCGGCGCGGGACTGGGAGAGCTCGGGGTGGCGGGACGCGTATCTGCTGAGCGGGCAGCGGCTCGCGGCGGCGCGCGAGTGGGTGGATGACGCGCCCGAGGTGTTCGCGGGGGTGCCGCTGGTCGCCGACTTCCTCGATATCTCGTCGCTGCACGATGCCGCCGCGCTCGGCCGGATCGCCGACGCCGTGGCGCGCCGCGCGATGCAGAGCGCCGAGTCCGACCCGGAGCTCGCGCTCCTCGCCGCGCTCGCCGCCGCCGACGAGTGCGGGCCGACGCTCCAGGTCCAGCGGGCGCTGCACACGGCGCTGAACTTCGCGCGGCGGTGTGCGGTGTTCCGTGCCGACGGAGGCGCCATCGCCCGCGCGGTCGGCCGGTCGCCGGACGGGGCGCGGATCGCGGGCGGGTACGAGGACGGGAGGGTACGGGTCTGGGCGGTGGACGGGGGAGGGGAGCCGGTGGTCCTCACGCGGCGGGGCGGCGAGGACGACACCGTGTTCGCGCTGGCCTGGTCGCCGGACGGCAAGTCGCTGGCCGTCGGGTACCGGGACTGCCAGGTGGTGGTGTGGGACGCGGAGAGCTGGGCGGAGTGGGGTGTGGTGCCCGGCCGGTGCGGCGGTGGGCTCGCCTGGTCGCCGGACGGAGGTCGGCTGGCCGTCGCCACGCATCACGACGGGCTGCAGGTGTGGGACGCGAACGCGTTCGGCGAACTGGCCGTCCTGGCCATGGACTCCGGCGACGGATCGCCGGTGCGGGGCACCGCGTGGTCGCCCGACGGGCACCGGCTCGCGGGCGCGTGCGACGACGGGAGAGTGCGGCTGTGGAATCCGGCGTCCGGGGCGGCCACCATCGTACGGACGTACGGATCCACGGCGGCTCTCGACGGCGCCGTCGTCGACGTCGCCTGGTCGCCCGACGGGCGCTGGCTCGCCTCGGCCTCGGCCGACCGCGCGACCCGGGTGTGGGACATGGGGGACGAGGACGGCGGACCGGTCACAGAGCTGACGGTCCCGGCCCCGCTGACCTGCGTCGCCTGGTCGCCCGACAGCACGTGGCTCGCCGCGGGCGACAACGAACGAACCACCCATCTCAGCAACCGCTTCACCTATGAACCGATCAAGCTGGCGGGACACACCGACGGCATCAACTCCCTGTCCTGGCACGGAAGTCGGCTGGCCACCGCCTCGCGCGACGGCACGCTGGCCCTGTGGGACATCCACCACCCCGGCGCCCAGACCATCAGGCTGTACGGACACGAGACGGCGCGGTACGTCAGCTGGTCCCCGGACGGCACATGCCTGGCCGGCACCCTCGAAGGCGAGTCCGTACTGATCTGGGACGTGGCCGGGGACACCGAGCGGGCCAAAATCTACCCGGTCGGCTATGCGGTCGACGCCGCCTGGTCGCCGGACGGAGCCGGCATGGCCATCGTGACCAGCGGGGGAGCCGGAGGGATCTGGCTTGCCGACGTCCGGACGCAGGGCGGTGAACTGCTCGCGCAGGCAGCCGACTTCACTTCTATCACCTGGTCCCCCGACGGCCGCCGCCTCGCCACCACCCACGACAACGCCCCCGCCCGCATCTGGAACGCCACCGACGGCACCCTCCTCCGCACCCTCGACGGCGACCGCCAGTCCCACGGCCGCGCCGTCTGGTCCCCCGACGGCCGCCGCGTCGCCACCGCCCTGAACCGCACGCAGTCCTGCGTCTGGGACGCGGACACCGGCGCCCGCCTCACCCTCCTCGACGGCCACACCGACTACGCCTGGAGCCTGGCCTGGTCCCCGGACGGCCGCCGCATCGCCACCGGCTCCCGCGACCACACGGCCCGCGTCTGGGACGCCGACACCGGCACCGAACTGGCCCGGCTCACCGGCCACGAAGAACGCGTCCGCGGCCTCGGCTGGTCCCCCGACGGCCGCCACCTCGCCACCGCGTCCTGGGACCACACCGTCCGCCTCTGGGACCCCGACGACGGCCGCGCCCTCGCCGTCATCGGCGTACACGAGGACCAGGTCGACGACCTCGCCTGGTCCCCCGACGGCACCCACCTCGCCACCGTCTCCCGCGACCGCACCCTCCGCGTCTGGAACGCGACCCCGGATCTCGGCCCCCTCCTGGACCTGGCCCGCTCCCGCGTCTTCCGCGACCTCACCGACGACGAACGCCGCGGCCTCCTGCTGCCCCCGCGCCGCACCCCGTGACGGCCCCGCCAACCTTCGCAACAATGCCCACGCGGTCACCCCCACCCCACAGGAGGAGTCATGAGGCTCCGTCAGATCATCGCCCCGTTACTCAGCGCCGCCCTCGCGGCCCTCGGCCTGCTCACCGCCGCCCCCGTTGCCGGAGCCGCCGCCCCCGCAGCGACAGCCATACGCGGCGGAGACCTCCTCTACTCCGGCAGCGGCGGCCGCTGCCCCATCGGCTTCAACGCCAAGAACGCCGCCACCTTCTACGCCATCATGTCCGGCCACTGCGTCGGCACCGTCGGCGCCCAGTGGTACGCCGACCCCCAGCACACCATCCAGGTGGGCGTGACCGAGAAGGTCGTCTTCCCCGGCAGCGACTACGCCATCCTGCGCTACACCAACACCAGCTACACCTACCCCAGCGAGGTCAACGGCGGCGCGGGCCGCATCATCCGCATCAACCGCGCCCGGCAGCCGGTCGTCGGCGAGCCGATCTGCCGTACGGGCCCCTCGACCGGCTGGCACTGCGGGACCGTCCAGCAGACCAACGTCTCGATCACCTTCCCCCAGGGCACCGTCAACGGCCTCTTCCGCGCCAACGTCTGCGCCGAGCCCGGCGACACCGGCGGCCCCGCCGTCAGCGGGGACGCGGCGCTCGGCATCCTGGTGGGCGGCAGCGGCAACTGCACGTCCGGCGGTACGACGTACTACCAGCCGGTGGTGCCGATCCTCAGCGCCACAGGGCTTCAGGTCGGGTACTGAGACCTGGAAGTCCCGGTGGACCGGCGGCCGTGCCCGAGCGCCGCTTCGAGCGTCTTCTGCCCGGTGAAGTGGTGGCCGCGCATGCCGACGGCCTCGGCGCCCTTGACGTTGGCCTCGCGGTCGTCGACGAACAGGACCTGTTCGGGGCCGAGCCCGAAAGCGCGGGCACACCACAGGTAGGCGTCGGGTTCGGGCTTGGCGCTGCGGATGCGGCAGGACAGGCCGAGGACCTCGAACAGGCCGAGCAGGTCCGGGTGGTGGCGTTCGTAGTGCGCGGCGAGGTCGTGACTGATGTTGGAGAGCAGGCCGACGCGGGTGCCGTCGGCGGCGAGGGCGCGCAGGAGGCCGACCATCTCGCCGTCGACGCGGCCCCAGCTGTCCATGTCGAGGGCGACGACCGCGGGAATCTCGGCGGCGGCGAAGCGGCGGCCGATGCGCGCACCGACGGCCGTCCAGTAGGCGGTGCCGTCCAGGTCCCCGCGGTCGTAGTCCTGCCGCAGCGCCCAGTACGCGTCCCAGAACGCGGCCGAGCCGTCGCCGACGGCCTCGGTCAGCCGGGCCCGCGCGGCGGGGGTCTGGTCGAGCGCGAGCACGCCGAACATGTCGAAGAGGACGGCGGCGGGAGCGGCGACCACGGGGCGGCTCACGCGGTGCGGCCGACGGGCTCGCCCGCCCGCGCCAGGCAGTCGTCCAGGCTGCCCCGGTAGGTGCGCGGCGACGCACCGGCCCGGTCGATGTGCAGGATGCCGCCGTCGGTGTCGCCGTGGAGGAGTGCGTCGGGCCGGGTGAGCCGGTAGCTCATCAGGGTCATCTCGTGGAGCAGGACCGGGTCGGAGAAGTAGAAGGCGGACGTCTTGGTGAAGGCGTCGGGCCGCTCACGGAAGCGGCGCAGGAAGTCCGACCACTCCAGCCACTCGATCCGCGCCACCTTCGGCGACACCGGCCTGAGGCCGTCCCCTTCGCGGTCCGCGACCACCCCGAACAGGGTGATCAGCTCGCGGTTCAGCGCCCCCGGGTGCTCCTCGTACGTCTTGACGATCCGCAGCTCGCGGGCCAGCCGCTCCAGGCGTACGGGGGTGACGTCCAGCTCGCACAGCAGCCCGCGCCGCAGCGTCTTCTCCTCGTCCAGGCCGTCCTGCTCAGTCATCTGGGTGGCCAGGCTCTGATCCCACTTGCCGCCCGCGAGGTCGACGCCACCGGCCCGCTGCTGGATCAGGATGTCGAAGGTGCCGAGCGCGTTGGGGCGCACGATGTTCGCGTGCACCCCCCGGTGCCAGTCGCCTTCGGTGTGCACGAGGTGCCTGGCCTTGCGGCCGACAGCCTCGCCGGTGACGGGGTCGAAGACAGGGAAGATCTCGTGGTGCGCGTTCACGTGCGGATCTTTCTGGGGAGGGCCGGACCCGGGCAGCGACACCATGCCATGCCGCGCGGCATGGCCCGAAAGTCGTTGCTGCATACGGGGGGCGGGCCGACGGCCCTCCGCGTGTTACCGGGGAGCGGTCCGCCCTGTTGTGTACGTGACGAAGTCGGCCCAGGCGGCCGGGTCCAGGGCGAGTTGGGGGCCTTCGGGGCGCTTGGAGTCGCGGACGTGGATGGTGGTGGGGCAGGTGGCTACCTCTATGCAGTCTCCGGAACCTCCGCTGCTGTAGCTGCTTTTGAACCAAGCCAGTTCGGGGGTGCTCATCATGCTCCTCGCATCCGCTCCAGCAGGCTCACCGAGTCTTCGAAGGAGAGAGCCTGTGAGCGCATCCTGGCATACCGCATCTGGAGCATGCTGACCACCTTCGGGTCGGAGATGATCAGGCCACTCTCCTGTCCCTCGTTGTACGCGAACCACCTGTTGTCCGGTGTCTCCAGCAATTGCGTGGGGCCGTCCAGTCCGGCGTGGGTCTGCCGCACCACCGGCATGATCTGAATCTCAATGTTCCGGCGCTCGGCGAGCCTGAGAACGTGCTCGATGACCTCACGTGTGACTTCGTCCCCGCCCATGTTCCGTAGGAACAAGTGCTCTTCGAGGATGAAGCTGTACGCAGTGTTCGGCCTATCCGTGAGCAGCTTCTGCCGCTCGACCCGGGCGGCGAGCAGTGTCTCGATCTGCTCGTCACCCATGGGTGGCAACTGATTGGCGAACAGGGTTTGCGCGTACGCGGGGGTCTGCAACAACCCCGGAATCAACCGGCATTCGTACGTGTACAGGCTGAGCGCCTCCTGCTCCATCTGCGCCCAGCGCCTGAACCAGGCGGCCAAGCCCCGCTGCTTGGTGAGCTGATTGGCGATCAGCCTCAGTGTCCCGAACGCGTCCAGCGTCACTTCCACCTGATCGACGAACCGAGGCGGCGGAAATCGCCTCCCCTGCTCGACCGACGCAATGAAGTGCGTGGAGTAGCCGATCTCAGGAGCTAGTGAGTCCTGTGTGTACCCCGCCCTCTTGCGGAAGCTCTTGAGGGCCGCGCCGAAGGCCTTGAGTCCATCGTTCGGTTCGGGCTCATTGGTGCCCGGCGTGCTTGACGACATCACGGGTATCCCCTGACGCTCGCTTACCGTCCCCGCCAACGAGCCCATGCTTACGGTCAGTTACCCGTACTGTCTACACTTCGCACTCGTACACTTACTTTCCGTACGAGTTGAGACCCTTCCGCCCCAGGCAAGGCACCGTCACCGTGGGCGCCATGCCACCCCAAGCGCAAACCCCCACACCCGTACGTATGTTCACGCAGCGTCTCACCGCGAGCCCCCGAGGGGCCAGGCTCGCCAGACGCCTGGCGCGCTACCACCTCGCCGAGTGGGGCATCCCGTACGACACCGAACCGTCCGACGCGGCAGCCCAGATCGTCGCCGAACTGGCCGCGAACGCGGCAACGCACGCCCGCGTGACGAGCCCCGAATTCCAGCTGAGGCTGGTGCTCCTGGAGGACGCGCTCCTGATCGAGGTTGCGGACACGTACGCGGGCGGCGGCCCGCCGGAGGAGGTGCAACTCCCGCCTCTGGAGGGGGAGTCGGGCCGAGGCCTGGCGTTAGTGGCGGCGCTCGCGGGGGAGTGGGGGGTGGCGGGGCGGGGCCCCGGCAAGACGGTGTGGGCGCGGCTGCCGCTCGGCCGAACCTGAACAGGGGTGGGCCCCGGTCGCGCGAAGAGGGCGTGACCGGGGCCGGATGGCTGAGGACCTGCTAGTCGGCGGGGCTGATGAAGTGGAACGACCAGGCCTCGTTGGGCGTGTCGTCCTCCTGGGCGAGCTTGACGTGACCGCCGATGTGCTCGGCGCGCACGACGAGGCCCTTGTCCGAGGTGATCTGGAGTCCGAACGGGGTGGGCTGGATGCGCCACGGGGTGGGGGAGCCCTGGCTGACGAAGACCTCTTCGCCGGTGTAGGTCAGGTACTGGTCGGGCGGGCCGACGTAGGGGCGGATGTGGTACTGCCCCGGCAGGTCCTCGCTGGCGCGCTCGATGACCCATTCCTGGGTGATCGGGGGGATCAGCTCGGGTGCCGCGATGACGGGCCTGCCGTGCTGAACGGCGTGCGGGGTGACAGTGAGGACGGTCCGGAAGCCGATGTGGGCTCCGATGACGTAGCGCCCATTGGGAAGGTTGACCTCGGGCATGACGTTGTCCCTCCGGTTCTCCGGGCTAGACGGGTGACGGACGCCACCGGTCTGTACACCGGCTCACTCTCGGGGCCGGCCCCGCACAGCAGAAGGGTCAAATGCGGCCATGGGTGCGAGTGGCCCTAAATCCCTCTTACGTGAGCGGATACCGCCAACTTCCCCTGTGAAGGAGGCGATGGAGGAGACGCACGAGAACGAGCACCAGGCACACCCGCCGAACCCACCGCTCACCCACCCCGCCCGACGTCGACCAAAACACCCCCCGGTACCGCCGCCTTCAGGCCCACTCGCCTGCCCCGGCGGAGCCGTCACGGCTTCGGCTGGTCGGCCTCCCGGACCTCGTGGAGGTGGATGAGGACGTCGAAGGACTTGGCGAGCGCGGTGTCGCGCGGCGGCTCGGGGAATCTCATGCCGAAGTTGCGCGTGGACCGGGCGGTGTTCAGCCAGGCGCGCGCGGGGGCCGGGGCGCTGCGGGCGTCGAGGTAGAAGTTCCGGTAGCGGACCTGGTCGAGGGTGGCCTCGTTCGAGCCGGGCTCGGCGGCGGGAACGGTGAACTTCTTCCACCCGCCGCCCAGCGCCTCGTCCTTCGACAGGAAGGAGCCCCGGTTGAAGGTGAAGCCGATGGGGAGGTAGCCCTTGCCCAGGGTGTCGCGCAGGAACGATCCCTGCGTCTTGGGGTAGCTCTCGGGATCGCTGGCGGCGTAGGCGACGTGGTCGTTGTGGGCGGACAGCAGCACCTTCTGGCCGGTGCGCCGCTGCCACCAGGTGACGTTCTGGGCCATCACCTCGTCGCGGAAGCGCTGGGCGGCGGCGTTCGACTCCTGGTCCTCGGGGTTCAGGGTGAGGAACTGGGCGGTCTGGGCGATGGAGCGGGCGTTCTGCTCGGCCCAGTCGAAGGCGTCGCCGCCGGAGCCCTTCAGGCCGCTGATCAGCTCCAGGGCGCGCTGCGCCTGGGCGGCGAGCCGTTGGCGTTCCGCGATCGGCTTGTTCAGATAGGCGAAGACGTCGTCGATCGGGCGCAGTCCGGTGTAGAGCCTGTTGAGCTGCGGCAGCGCCCCCGGGTGGTGCTGCCGCACGTAGTCGGTGACCCGGCCGAAGAACGCGTCGCTCACTGCGGGGGCGCCGATGTCGTCGCCCATGAAGTGGACGGTGCGGCCGGGGTGCTTGCGGTTGTAGTCCCGCATCCACTCGATGAGGCTGACGAACTCCTCGCGGTCCCACGGTGAGTTGGCGAGTGTCTCCTTGGCGACCTTGCGGGGGTCGCCCTTGCCGGTCTGGAGGTACTCGTCGATCTCAAGACCCGCGGACCAGCTCACCTCCAGAGCGAAGGTGGTGAATCCCTTCTCCTCGACGAGGTAGCGGAAGACCCGCTCCTTCATGGCGAAGAACTCGTGCGAGCCGTGGGTGGCCTCGCCGAGTCCGACCACCTTGGCGTCGCCGACCATCACGCCGAGGGCCCGCAGGTCGGCCGTGTTCCGACCGGGTTCGGTCGATCGCAGCGGATGCGCCGCCTGCTCCAGCGCGAGGACCGGATTCTGCTGACCACCGACCGGGCCGACCGGGCCGACCGGGCCGGCCTGAGCCACCCCGGGAACGAGAACCGCCCCCACCGCGACCGCCGCAGCCCCCAGCAGCCCCCGCCGACCGATGTACTTCCGCTGCGCAACCATGCTCCGTGCCCCTCAACTTGCGTACCGCAACCTGAGATCGATCATCGTCCGCGCCTCCCTTCCCAGGCAGTACGGCCAGCTCCCGGACCCTTGCGGGGGATACCCCCCCCGCCGACGAGCCCGTCCGGCGTTCGAGGACGAGGCGGAGGCGCCGCGGGGTGCGCGGCGCCTCCGGTCTACGCGATCAGGGTCGGTCAGGCGCGCACGAGGTACCACGCACCCTTGCCGTTGCAGAGGTTGCGGTTGTTGTCGGTGGTGGTGCGGAAGCCGGGCGGGACGGGCGAGCCCGTGCAGACCCATGCGCCGGAGTAGGCCTTTTCGTGGTACCACGCACTCCGGCCGTTGCAGAGGTCCGGGTTGAAGTTGGTGATGACGTACCCGATCACGATGGGTGAGCCCGAGCAGACCCACGTGCCGTTACGGGCCAGTTCGTGGTACCACGCACTCCGGCCGTTACAGAGGTCGGCGTTGAAGCTGGTGAGGACGTACCCGGACACGATGGGCGACCCGGAGCAGGCCCATACGCCGTCATAGGCGGGCTGGTGGTACCACGCACCCCGGCCGTTGCAGAGGTCGCGGTTGAAGTTGGTGATGACGTACCCGGCAGGAACGG
>NZ_JBHYJH010000066.1:30509-38589 GCF_042740445.1 Streptomyces sp. NPDC059003
CCCGGCCGTTGCAGAGGTCGCGGTTGAAGTTGGTGATGACGTACCCGGCAGGAACGGGCGTCCCGGGGCACTCCCACCCGCCTGCCGCGGCCTGCGACCCCTGCGCCGCAGCGTCGGCCGTGCCCGCCGAACCGGCCGTGGCCGCCGAACCGGCCGCGGCCTGCGACCCCCGTTCCGTGGCGGCGGCCGCGCCCTCCGCTGCGGCGGCCGTGCCCGCCGCACCGGCGACCATCGCGGCGGCGATCAGCGCGATCGCTCCGATCACCGCCGCGATTCTGTCTCTGACGGCCGCCACCCCCGTACGTCTTCTTCTCACCCCGCGGAAGGCGCCGGCCGATTCACAGCTCCGCGCCCGCCCTGGCACACCGCGCCGCCTCGACTGCCGTTCTTCGATGCTCATGCATACCCTCCCTGCAAGGACAGCGGCTCATGCCGCTGTCACGACGGGGCAGAACGTAGCAACGGAATCGCATGCATGACCGGCAGCGGCTGATTCGCCAGGAACAACGGCTCAAGGCCACTTCTTGACAGCGCTCACGCGCATGAACCCGTTGCGGTGCGCCGGGCGGGGTCAGGGGGGTGTGAGGGTGTCGAGCCGGGCGGCGAGGTCGGGGTGGGCGGCGGCCAGATGGGGGCGGGCGGCGGCCAGGGGGGCGATGAGGTCGGCGGGGTCGTCGTGGGCGAGGGCCGCGTGGAGCTCGCTGAGCGGGCGGCGGGCGGCGGGCGGCAGGTCGGTGAGCGCGGTGATCTGGCCGGCGAGGCGGCGCAGGTCAGCCGCGTTGCGGCGGGCCCAGGCCGCGGCGGTGCGGTCAGCGGCCCGGGCCCGTCGGGTGGCCGTCACACGTTCTTCGCCGGTGGTCCCGGCAGGGCCGGGGCGGCCGCGCAGGTAGCGGCGCTCGGCGGCTTGGCGGCTGGCGACGCCGAGGGGGTGGGCGAGGTCGGCCCAGCTGGCGCCGGCGTCGCGTGCGGTTTCGATCAGGCCGGTTTCCCATCCGGCGAGCTGCTCGCGGACCTGCCGCAGCAGCATCAGGGAGGCCAGCGCCTGCTCCGGCCCGGGACCGGGGGCATCGGGGATGCCCTTGGACTCTTGCTGGGCGACGCGCAGGGCGTCGTCTATGGCGTCAAGGGCCGCCGCGGCAGCAAGGAACGACGCCGGGCTGTGGGCGTCGGTGCTGGGCGAGGACGGCTGGTCGGCCGGATTCACGGGCACCTCCCTCGGGCTTGTCATCAGGTCGACGACATCATGTTTGTCATCCATTGGATGACATGTTACAACGGTGTCAGTGAGGCGCATTGGCAGCAACTGCCTGAACCTGCTGGAGGTGTTTTCACGATGTTGATGCGCACCGACCCCTTCCGTGAGCTGGACCGGCTGGCGCAGCAGCTGATGGGCCCGGGCACCTGGTCGAAGCCGTCGGCGATGCCGATGGACGCCTACCGCGAGGGCGACGAGTACGTGGTGGCCTTCGACCTTCCCGGCGTCAGCGCGGACGCGATCGACATCGACGTCGAGCGGAACATGCTGACGGTCAAGGCCGAGCGGCGGCCGGTGGCGAAGGCCGACGACGTGCAGATGGAGCTGTCCGAGCGGCCGCTGGGCGTCTTCTCCCGCCAGATCGTGCTCGCCGACACCCTCGACACCGAGCACATCAAGGCCGACTACGACGCAGGTGTGCTCACCCTGCGCATCCCGATCGCCGAGCGCGCCAAGCCCCGCAAGATCTCCATCGGCGCCGGGACCGGCCACAAGGAGATCTCCGGCTGACACCGGCCGGACAGGTGCGGAGGACGGGCACCCGGACTCCCCCCCCAACCCGCCCTCCGCACCCCTACGGGCAGTTTCGAAGAAGTAAGGGGTGGCGGCCGAGATGACTCTGCGACGCGAAGCGTTCCTCGACCACGTCAAGGAACGCGGCGAGTACGGCACCACGGAGGAAGCCGAGCGCGCGGCCCGCGTGGTGCTCGCCCTGCTCGGCGCGCACCTGGTCGGCGAAGTCCGCGCCCAGCTCGCGGCCCGCCTGCCGGAGGACTTCGCCCTGATCCTGCTCAACCCGCTGCAGAGCGCCGAACCGCTGCCCCCGGAGCGGTTCGTCCGGGCGACCGCAGCCTGGATCCAGGGCGCCACCGAGCAGACCGCGACCTGGGACGTCAGCGCCGTCCTGTCCACGGTCGCCGACACCGCCGGCGACGACCTGCTGGGGCAGATGCTGCTCCAGCTCCCCGCCGGCTACGACCTCCTCTTCGGCCGCCCCCAGCCCACCTGACCAGCGGTGCCGCACACCGGCACCGCTCCACCCCGGCTTCACGAAAGGCATGCACCACAGTGATCACCGACGTGCGCGTACCGTCTGAGCACCAGCAGCCGTACGGGGCGGCGTACGAGCAGATGCTGGAGAAGGTCCGCTACGAAGGGGCCTACCCCACCCGCGAGAAAGCAGAAGAAGCCGTCCGCCTGGTCCTTGCCGGGCTGGGACGCCAGCTGACCGGCGACGAACGCGTCGACCTGGCCGCCCGCCTGCCCCTGGAGGCCGCACGCCTCCTGACCGCGCAGATCCCCGACACCCAGCCGCTGACCGGATGGGCCTTCGTCAAGGACCTCGCCGCCCGCTCCGGCGCCTCCCTGGCCACCACCCGCTGGGACACCGGCTCCGTCTTCGCAGCCGTCGCCGCCCACGCCGGCCCCGACCTCATCACCCGCATCCTCCGCCAGCTCCCCGCCGGCTACGCGCTGCTGTTCGGCCAAGCCGAACTCAACCCGGCCGCGTAAACGGGCACCCGGCGCCCGACGGGCCGCGACAAAGGACCTCCGGCCGGGCTTGGCGGAAGTCCCCGATCACTCAGATCGGGGACTTCCGCCTGAACGACCCTGTGCCAGAGCAAGATCACTCGACGGCCGGGAAAACTCTCCGAAGTGTCCCGCGACGCCGAAGCGGACGCGCTGCTCGACTCCTGCGCCCGCCAGGGCATCGCCTTCGTGCCGTTCTTCCCGCTCGGCGGCGCGGGCGCCCCGGACCTGGCCGACCTCACCTCACACTGAGCCGGCTACAGGCCGAGTATGCGAGGGTCGGACGCCAGCGCCCTGAAGTACTCCTTCGGGTCCGCGACCATCTTCCGCTCCTTGAGGTCGAGCAGCCCCGCGATGCCGGTCAGCGTGGCCGACAGGGTCCCGTCCGCCTTCCTGACGGTCTGCTCGACCTTGAAGACCTTGCTCTCGCCCCATATGAACGCGCAGGACACCGTGACCTCATCGCCCGCCCGCAGCTCGCTGCGGTACCGCACCGTGTTCTCCAGGGCGACGGGGCCGACCCCCTTCGAGAGCAGCGCCTCCTGCGTGATCCCGGCCTCGCGCAGGATCGACCAGCGCGCGTGCTCCGCGTACTGCAAGTACACGGCCTGGTTGAGGTGGCCCTGCGAGTCCGTCTCGTACCCACGGACGGTGACACTCACGGAATACGGCTCCTGCGACACAACTTCCCCCTGAAGGACTTCGACGCTCGGACGACCCAACTCTGGTGCAACGCTCAACAGCCCCCTGATCCACGGCATTCCCCT
The DNA here is from genome assembly GCF_042740445.1 of Streptomyces sp. NPDC059003. Lineage (NCBI taxonomy): Bacteria > Bacillati > Actinomycetota > Actinomycetes > Kitasatosporales > Streptomycetaceae > Streptomyces > Streptomyces sp. NPDC059003. The sequence goes on from NZ_JBHYJH010000066.1 coordinate 34,062, forward strand.
CCGCCCCTCGGCCCTTCCGCCCCTGGGACGCCGCTCACCCGTGCTCACCCCCGTCTCGGCGAGGCCAGCACATATCTCCGTCCCGTCCGGGCTTCCCCGTGCTCGCTCACCTGCCAGCCCGCCCGCTCCAGAGCCGTCCCGCAGGCCCGGGCGCCCTCCGCCGTCGGCTCGTGCACCGCGACCGCCTCCGGCTGGGCCGTCGTGGTCACCCGGTAGCCCTCGCGGCCCGGCCGTTCCGGAGTGCGGCCCGCCGCCTCCAGGGCTATGGCGACCGCCTGCACCAGGTGCGCGCGCTCCCACGCGCACGGCTTCTCCCGGTCGCCCCCGGCGTTGGTCATCCGCCGCATCTCGACCAGGCCGAGCCAGGCGCCCCGGACTTCCCGCGCCCTCCCCGGTCCGTCCTCGCCGGTCACGGTCTCCTCGGTCCCCGTCCGCGCGGCGAACACCCCCGGCACCGCCTCCACCGGCGCCGTCTCCGGCTCGGCCTCGGCCGGGGACTCCCGGATCCGATGGCCCGCGGGCGTGAGGAAATACGCGTGCGGCGGGCGGGGATGACGGAACGCCAGCTGCAGGCGCACGAGCGCGGTCAGCTGCGCGTCCGTCCCCCTCAGCCGGCCCGTCACCGGGTCCGCGGTCGCGATGATCCGCCGCTGCGCGGCCGTCGTCGGCTTGGGCATGAGCGCACCCCCATCGTCAGGTCCCCGTCGGTCTCCCGCCCACCTCCGATACTGCCCCAGACCACTGACAACGGCGCGAGCCTGTGGATAACCCTTGTCAGGCCCCGCTCAACACGCCGCCCGAGCCCAGCTCGACACACCGCCCGAGCCCAGCTCAACGCACCGTCCGAGCCGCGCTCAGCGCACCGTCCCCGCCGCCAGGTCCACCACCCGCTCCGCGACCAGTTCGAGCAGCGCCCGGTCCGCGTCCGCGCTCGCCCGCTCGCCGGGCGTGCCGGGGTAGGTGTCGAGCAGGACGTGCGTGGCGCCGAGCTCCTCGAGGGCCTCCAGGTCGGCGCGGAGCCGGTCCACGCCGCCGTACCCGAGCGGGCGTTCGGGCGTGTCCGGGTGCGGGACGAGCCGCAGGCGGAGCCTCGGCACCAGCTCCGGCACGGGGCGCCCGGCCGCGTCCGCCGCCGCGGCGAGGCGCGGCAACGCCTGCTTCAGGCCCGCGAGCGTCGGCATGAACGGATGCCAGCCCTCACCCAGGCGCCCCGCCCGGCGCAGCGCGGCGGGCGAGTTGCCGCCGACCCACACCGGCGGATGCGGGGCGCTGCGCGGCGCGGGCGCGGTGCGGACGTCGGAGTACGCGACGTACCGGCCGCGGAACGACGCCGGGTCGTCCGTCCAGGCGGCCCGGATCGCCGCCAGATACTCGTCCGTGATCGCCCCGCGCTCCGCGAAGGGCACCCCGAGCGCGTCGTACTCGGCACGCGACCAGCCCACCCCGGCGCCCAGAATGAAGCCGTCCGCGTGCAGCCGGTCGATGTTGGCGGCGAGCCGTGCCGTGTGCAGCGGATGGCGGTACGGGATCACCGTGACCGTCGTGCCGAGACGCAGCCCCGGCACCCGGCCCGCCAGGTGCGCGGCGAGCACGAACTGGTCGTAGAAAGGCGCCGGATACTGCTCGTGCACATCCGGGGTCACCGCGATGTGGTCGGAGATCATGGCGAAGCTGAATCCGAGCCGCCGGGCGTCGGTGGCCTGGCGCAGGAGGGATTCCGGGGTGGTGCCCGGACCGAAGTTGAGAAGATTCACGCCGTATCGCATGCGGGCAGTCTTCCCGACCCGTGATCAACTCCGGTGGCCGGGGCGGGCGTTCACCCTCCGGACCGCAGGGGTCTCCCTGTCACGGAGGGGCCGCTCCGTCACGGACGGAGGTTCCACGTCGCCACCACCGGCCGCCCGTGCTCATAGCTGAGCCTGCTCACCGTGCCGGTCGCCAGCTGGAACAGCGCGCCCGCCGACGCGGGCAGGCCCAGCCTGCGGGCGGCCAGGACGCGCAGCACGTGGCCGTGCGCGAAGAGCACCACGCTGCCCTCGGTGTTCGCGAGCGCCGCGTCGACCTTCGCGAGCATCCGGTCGGCGCGCTCGCCCACCTGATCCGGCGACTCCCCGGGGTGCTCCGGCGGGCCCGCCGCGACACCGTCGGTGAACAGGAACCAGTCGGGCCGCTCCCGGTGGATCTCCACCGTCGTCACGCCCTCGTACGCTCCGTAGTCCCACTCCGCGAGATCCTCGTCCACGCGCGCGTGCCCGAACCCGGCGAGCTCCGCGGTCTGCCGCGCCCGCTCGCGCGGGCTGCTGAACGCCGCGTCCACGCGGTACTTGCCGAGCAGCGGCGCCAGTGAACGCGCCTGCTCACGGCCGTGGTCCGTCAGCGGGATGTCCGTGTAGCTGGTGTGCTGCCCGGTCAGGGCCCACTCGGTTTCGCCGTGCCGGACGAGCAGTAGATCACCCATGATGTCGATCTTCGCATGTCTGTTCCTCGTATGTATACGAAGTTCGTAGGCATGGGGGCGTCAGCCTTGGATAGCGATGCCTGCAAGCCTTCCCCCCATGGCTATCGAAGGGTATGCATCGTGCATCCGGCTCAGGAGTTCGGCGACAACCCCGTTGAAGTGCGAGAGACCGGCCACTACACCGAGGAGTACGTGCCCAAGTTCGTGGAGAAGTGGGACGCGCTCATCGACTGGGAGAAACGCGCGGAGAGCGAGGGCGACTTCTTCATCGACCTGCTCCGCAGGCGCGGCGTCAAGAGCGTGCTCGACGTCGCGACCGGCACCGGCTTCCACTCCGTGCGGCTGCTCGCCGCAGGGCTCGACACCACCAGCGCGGACGGCAGCGCGGAGATGCTGGCCGCCGCGTTCGAGAACGGCATGAAGAAGGGCGGGCACGTCCTGCGCGTCGTGCACGCGGACTGGCGCTGGCTCAACCGCGACGTCCACGGCGAGTTCGACGCCGTCGTCTGCCTCGGCAACTCCTTCACCCACATCTTCTCGGAGCGCGACCGCCGCAGGGCGCTCGCCGAGTTCTACGGGATGCTCAAGCACGACGGCATCCTCGTCCTCGACCAGCGCAACTACGACGCCATCCTCGACGACGGCTACACCAGCAAGCACAAGTACTACTACTGCGGGGAGGACGTCTCCGTAGAGCCCGAGTACGTCGACGAGGGCCTGGTCCGCATGCGGTACCACTTCCCGGACGACTCCGTGTACCACCTCAACATGTATCCGCTGCGCAAGGACTACACCCGCCGCCTGATGAGCGAGGTCGGCTTCCAGCACATCGAGACGTACGGCGACTTCCAGCACACGTACCGCGGCGAACAGCCCGACTTCTTCGTCCACGTCGCGGAGAAGGCCTACCGCTCCGAGGGCGCGCTACAGGGGGACGAGCCGTACTCCGGGGCGGCCGGTGTCGCCCGCGACTACTACAACTCCGCCGACGCCGACACCTTCTACGCCCGCGTGTGGGGCGGCGAGGACATCCACATCGGCCTCTACGAAGACACCGAGGACGGCGTCGGCGAACCCATCGCCGACGCCAGCCGCCGCACGGTCCGGCGTATGGCCGCCAAACTCGGTCTCTCCGAAGACACGCTCGTGCTCGACCTGGGCTCGGGCTACGGCGGCTCCGCCCGGTTCCTGGCCGAGACGTACGGCTGTCGCGTCCTCGCCCTGAACCTCAGCGAGGTCGAGAACCGCCGCCACCGCGAGCTGAACGCCGCCCGCGGCCTCAGCGACCGCATCGAGGTCGTCGACGGCTCCTTCGAGGACATCCCGTACCCCGACGCCGCGGTCGACGTCATCTGGTCGCAGGACGCCTTCCTGCACAGCGGCAGCCGGGCGCGCGTCCTGGAGGAGGCGGCGCGGGTGCTGCGGCCCGGCGGGCACCTGATCTTCACCGACCCCATGGCGACCGACGACTGTCCGGACGAGGTCCTCCGGCCGATCCTCGACCGCATCCACCTCGACTCCATGGGCTCGCCCGGCTTCTACGCCCGCGAGCTCGCCAGAATCGGCTTCACCGCCGTCACCGACGGCTTCGAGGAGCACCGCGAGCAGTTGGTGACCCACTACGCGCGCGTGCTGGAGGAAACCGAGCGCCAAGAGGCCGAGGGCCTGGTCGCCGACGTCAGCGAGGACTACCTCGCGGCGATGAAGAAGGGCTTGACCCGCTGGGTCGACGGAGGCCGCGACGGGCATCTGACGTGGGGGATCTTCCACTTCAGGAACGGCGGTCGGCAGGAGGCGTAGCTAGCGTCCAAGGCCGCGCCCGCCGAACGCCCCCGTGCCGTCCGCCCGCTGCCACCACTCGGCCAGCGCCGCCTGGTCCAGGGACCGCCAGTCGGGGGTCTCCTGGACCAGGGCGCGGCCGAGGCGGCGGCCGAGGTCCACCATCGTGCGGCCCGCCACGGCGCGGTCGACGTCGTACGACTCCAGGGCGTCCGGCCACGTCGTGGACGTGGTGATGGCCGACTCCAGGACCGTCGCGTCCTGCAGCGCCTTCACCGCGCCCGCGCCGTA
>NZ_JBHYJH010000066.1:38687-48703 GCF_042740445.1 Streptomyces sp. NPDC059003
GATGGCCGACTCCAGGACCGTCGCGTCCTGCAGCGCCTTCACCGCGCCCGCGCCGGTGTGCGGGCGCGCGACCGTCGCCGCGTCGCCCGCGAGCAGCACCCGGTCCCGCGCGTAGTGCGGCGCCGTGAAGTCGTACATCGGCTGGAGGAACAGCTCGTCCGGGGCGGTGGCGCGGACCAGGTCGGCCCAGTAGGGCGGCAGCAACGCGTCGGCCACGTACGCCAGATGGGCGCGCAGCGCGTCCGTCAGGCCGCCCGGCGGCAGGCTCGTCGGAGTGGTGAAGCCGAGGTCGGCCGTGAGGCCCGCGGGCGGCGCCGTGTACAGGACCCAGTTGACGCGGTGGCCGCCCGCGCCGTCCGGGATGCGGTAGATGATCACGTGCCCGCCCGCGAAGACGACGTACACGCAGTCCTCGTCCGCCCACAGCTCCGGGTCCTTCAGGCGCTGCTCGGGGTAGGCGCCGCGCCACGCGAGATAGCCCGCGTACTGGGCCCGCAGGTCCGGGTAGGCGGCCTCGCGCACCACCGACCGGTAGCCGTCCGCGCCCACCACCACGTCGAACCGCTCGGTCCCGTCGTCCGTCTCCACTGCGGCGCCGCCCGGGCACGGCCGCACCGCGGCCGCCGTGGTGCCCGTGCGGAAGGTGACCGACTCCGGCACCCGGCGCCGCAGCTCGCTCCACAGCGGACCCCAGTTGTACGTGCGGAACGGGAACGGAAGCACGCCGATCTCGTGCCCGCGCGGATCCGGCGCCCGGTCGTCCCGCACGTACCAGCGCCGCCTGACCAGCTGGACCCAGGGCATGTCCGCGTCCAGGTAGCCCGCCGACTCCAGCTCCACGTAACGGGAGTTGTGGACCGCGAGCCCGACGCCGCGGTCCGCGAGGCGGACCGACGCCCGCTCGTACACCGTGATCTCGTCCGCGCCGCCCCGGTGTGCCGCGAGCGCCGCGGCGCACCCCGCGACGCTGCCTCCGACGACGGCGACCCTGCCCGAATGCATCATCGCGCCATCCTGGCAGGGGGATGACGTCCTGTCATGACCCTGTGTCAGCGCATGGACACACCGCGTCCGGCGAAAAACGGCTCGAACTCCGTGAGCGGGAGCTCCGCCGCGCGCGACCGCGCGTCGATTCCCGACGGGTTGTGGAAATGCAGCCCCCCGGACGCCGTGCGCCCCGTCACCAGGACCAGGTGCCCGCCACGCCCGGGAGACGGGCGCTCCGGGCGGCGGATCTCGAAGTGCACGGACACCATCACCGAAAAGCCCTCGTCGACGAGAGCGGTGACCTCGTCGAGCGTGAGGTGCCGGTGCACGGTCGCCTCCCTGTCGTGCACCTCGCGCACGTACTCGGCGAACGGCGCGTAGATCAGGCCCCGGATCTCGCCGTCGTCCGGATCCTCGGTGTACGCCCCGTACTTGAGCGCGCCGTCGCGCAGCTCGAACAGGGAGGGCGCCCCCGGGCCGAGCGCCATCCGCAGACACGTGAGCCCGCACAGATGGCCGCACCAGCGCGCGTAGTCCGCGAGCGTGGCGGCGCCGGACTCCCGCCACGCCGGGTCGTCGGCCCGGTCGTGGCCCTCGTACACGATCTTCGCCACGAGCTCGGGCGAGGCGAACTGGGTGAGGGTGGGGACGTGACAGGTGGGGCAGGTGGGGCGGGTCGGGCTGAGGGTCACCGGGCGCACTCCTCGCTGCGGGCGACGGCCGCCCTGGCTACTGGCGATAGCCGCTCAGGAAGCGGCCGATGCGGCTGATCGCCGCGTCGAGATCGTCAGCGTACGGGAGCGTGAGGACGCGGAAGTGGTCGGGGTGCGGCCAGTTGAAGCCCGTGCCCTGCACGACCTGGATCTTCTCCTGGAGCAGCAGGTCCAGGACGAACTTCTCGTCGTCGTGGATCTTGTGCACCTTCGGGTCGAGCCGCGCGAACGCGTACAGGGCGCCCTTCGGCTTCACGCACGACACGCCGGGGATCTCGTTCAGCTTCTCCCAGGCGCGGTCGCGCTGCTCGCGCAGGCGGCCGCCCGGCGCGGTCAGCTCGTGGATGGACTGGCGGCCGCCGAGCGCGGCCTGGATCGCGTACTGGGCGGGCGCGTTGGCGCACAGGCGCATGGAGGCCAGCATCGTCAGGCCCTCCAGATAGTCCCGCGCGTGCTGTTTCGGACCCGTGACGAGCAGCCAGCCGGAGCGGAAGCCCGCGACCCGGTACGTCTTCGACAGGCCGCAGAAGGTCAGGACCACCAGGTCGGGCGCGAGCGCGGCGACGCCGTGGTGCACCGCGTCGTCGTACAGGATCTGGTCGTAGATCTCGTCGGCGAACACCATCAGGCCGTGGCGGCGCGCCAGGTCGAGCATGCCCTCGAGGACCTCGCGCGGGTAGACCGCGCCGGTCGGGTTGTTCGGGTTGATGATGACCAGGGCCTTGGTGCGGTCCGTGATCTTGGCGGCCAGGTCGTCCAGGTCCGGGTACCAGTCGGCCTGCTCGTCGCACAGGTAGTGCACGGCCTTGCCTCCGGAGAGGGTGGTCACGGCCGTCCACAGGGGGAAGTCCGGGGCGGGGATGAGGACTTCGTCGCCGTCCTCGAGCAGTGCCTGCACGGCCATCGTGATCAGCTCGGACACGCCGTTGCCGAGAAAGACATCGTCTACGGAGATGTCGTCGATGCCGAGCGCCTGGTACCGCTGCACCACCGCGCGCCGCGCGGAGAGGACGCCCCGCGAGTCCGTGTAGCCGTGCGCGTTCGGGAGCATCCGGATCATGTCCTGGACGATCTCCTCGGGCGCCTCGAAACCGAAGGCCGCGGGGTTGCCCGTGTTCAGGCGGAGCACGCTGTGGCCCGCCTCCTCCAGGGCGTTCGCGTGCTCGATGACCGGGCCCCGGATCTCGTAACAGACCTCGCTGAGCTTGCTGGACTGCCGGAACTCCATGCGGTGTGCCTCCCGTGGCGTGCGTTCCTTGGTTTTACCAAGCTGGAGCTTGGAAAGTCCAACAACTTGTCTAGACTGCGACGCATGCCACCTCGATCGCGCCGTAGCTACGACCAGTTCTGCTCCGCCGCCCGCGCCCTCGACGCCGTCGGCGACCGCTGGACCCTGCTGATCGTCCGAGAGCTCCTCGTCGGCCCGCGCCGCTACACCGATCTCCACGCCGACCTGCCCGGAGTGAGCACGGACGTGCTCGCGTCGCGGCTGAAGGACATGGAGCAGTCGGGCCTCGCGACGCGGCGCCGCCTTCCGCCGCCCGCGTCCGCGTACGTCTACGAACTCACCGAGCGGGGGCGGGCGTTGCTGCCCGTGCTGCGGGCGCTCGCCGCGTGGGGGGCGCCGGAGCTCGCCGAGCGGCGGCCGACCGATGCCGTGCGGGCGCACTGGTTCGCGCTGCCGCTGCTCGATGCCGTTGCTCCGGAGGAGGGGCTGCTCGAGGTGCGGCTTGAGGAGGGGGACTTCCACGTGTGGATACGTGGGGGTGGGGAGGTCTCGTACGGGGATGGGGCGGCGCCTGGGGAGCCTGATGCGCGGATGGTTCTGGATGCGGGGACTGCCGTCGAGGTGAGCCGGGGGGTGTTGAGTGTGGCCGACGGGGTGCGGGGTGGGCGGATCGCTGTCGTGGGGGAGAGTGCGTTGGCCAAGGCGTTGCGGGAGGGGTGACGGGGCTGGCCTGGGGGCCCTCGCGGGTAGCGCCCCAGGCCCGCCCCTTCCCGAAACTAGGGGGCTTCGCCCCCTAGGACCCCCGTTTTGTCGGCGCTTCGCGCCTCGTCCTCAAACGCCGGACGGGCTTGTTGGTCGCGCTGCGCGCTCGTCCTCAAACGCCGGACGGGCTTTTTCTGGTCAGCGCATAGCCGCCTACGCCGGACAGTGCGGCTAGTACGCCGCCCGCTGCCGTCCAGAGCCAGCGGTCCGTCCACCAACCCGAGGACCAGCCGTCCTCCGGCTCCAGCTTGTCGGGGGACGCGCCCGGTACCAGGGGGGACGCCAGGGAGCCGTCCACCGCTGCCGCGCCGCCGATGTCCTTCGACGTGGCCTTCACCTCGGCCGTCACCGGCTGGCCCAGGTCGGCGGTCTTCAGGCCGGTCGCCGTCAGGCGTACGTAGTACGTGCCCGGCAGCGGATCGTTGGCCCACGGGTCCGACCAGGCGCGCACGGTGCGCAGGACGCAGGCCAGCTCCACCGAACCGGCGTCCGGCGCGGCCGTCCGCGCCTGCATGCCGTACATGCAGGACTGACGGCGCCGCAGGCCGTCGTACACGTCGATGCGCCACTTCGCGCCGGCCTTCCGGGCCGCGTCCGGCAGCTTCACGGTCGCCTTGACCGTGGGCCGCTGGCCCGCGTCCGCCGGGAACGACCAGTACAGGTAGTCACCGGTCGACGCGCTCGCCGTGGCCGTGTCGCCCTGTTCGATCTCCGTCGCCGTGCGGAAGGACGTGCCCGCGTCGGCGGTCTTCTTCCCGTCGCCATCGGCGTCGGCCGCGGACGCGGTGCCGGAGGTGAGGAGGGCGGCCAGGCCCATGAGGCCCGCGGCCGCGAGGAGTCGTTTCGTACGCATCAGTTCGTCCTCCAGACCGCGACGCGCCAGCGCGAGAGCCAGCCCCACAGCACACCGCCCACGAAACCGGCGAGCACCAGGGCGCCGAGCAGCCACCAGCCGCGCCCCAGGCCGAACGCCGCCACGTCCGAGCCGTCGTCCGGCGCGTCCACGACGTCGACGGCCAGCTCGACGGGCAGGCCGGGCTTGCCCTTCGCGGCGGTGGCCCCGGCGGCGGGGGAGTACGAGTGGGACACCTGGAGGCAGACGGTCTCCTTCTCGTCGGCGTCGGAGTCGTCCCGCTCCGGCTTCGGATAGCGCAGGCCCGTCGAGATGACGTCGGTGCGCCCGTCGCCCGCCTCCTGGCCGCGCACGATCTCGCGGTCGTGCTTGGTCACGGCCCGCAGGAGCACGCCGTAGTCGTTGTTCACGGCCCGGTCGGCGCCCACGCTCACCGAGGCGCGCAGCTCCTGGCCCGGCTCGACGTCCACGCGGTACCAGCGGTGCTCGCCGAAGCCCGCGCGGTCGGTGTACAGGCCCGGCTTGAGCTCCGGCGCCGCGGAGCAGCGGTCGGCGCCCTCGACGGCCACCGGGTTGACGACCGGATCGGCCGCGCGGTCCACCAGCTGGCCGACGCGGTCGGTGAGTTCGTCGGTGTGCCGGATGGAGGTGTACGTGCCGCCGGTGGCGTCCGCGATGCAGCTCAGCTGCGCGCGCATCTTGGTGTTCGGGACCAGGCCGAGGGTGTCGATGGTGAGGTTGATGCCCTTGGCCGCGATCTCACGGGCCACCTCGCACGGGTCGAGGGGCTGGCAGGTGTCCTCGCCGTCGCTGATGAGGACGATGCGGCGCGAGCCCTCGCCGCCCTTCAGGTCGTCGGCGGCCTTCAGGAGGGCCGGGCCGATCGGGGTCCAGCCGGTGGGCGCGAGCGTGGCGACCGCGGTCTTGGCGTCGGTGCGGTCCAGCGGGCCCACCGGGTAGAGCTGCTCGGTGTCCTTGCAGCCCGTCCTGCGGTTGTCGCCGTGGTAGTTGGCGCCGAGGGTGCGGATGCCGAGGTCGACGTCCTCGGGGGTGGCGTCGAGCACCTCGTTGAACGCCTGCTTCGCCGCGGCCATCCGGCTCTTGCCGTCGATGTCGCGGGCCCGCATCGAACCGCTCGCGTCGAGGACGAGCTCGACCTTGGGCCGCGCCTCGTCGGTGTCGTCCGGCTCGTCGGCCGCGTACGCGACCGTGGGCGCGAGCCCCATGCTCAGGGCCGCGAACAGGGCACAGAACCCCGCCGCGAACCGATTTCTGGTGATCATCGCCAGATCTTATGGATCAAGGTCCGTCCGCTCCAAAAAACCGGTTGCGGCACCCGGTTAGGGTGGCGGGTGTGCTGCGAGAAGTGACGGCTGTCCGATATCTGGAGCCCCTGCGGGCGGGCGGGTCCGTGCCCGGGGTCGTGGAGGCCGACGACCTGGGGACGTACGTCCTGAAGTTCACCGGCTCCGCGCAGGGCCGCAAGGCCCTCGTCGCCGAGATCATCGTCGGCGAGCTGGCCCGCCGCCTCGGCCTGCGCGTGCCGGAGCTCGTCCTCGCCCACTTCGACCCGGCGGTGGCCGCGGACGAGCCGCACCAGGAAGTGCAGGACATGCTGCGCGCGAGCGCGGGCCTCAACCTGGGCATGGACTACCTGCCGGGCGCCCGCGACTTCACGCCCGACACCGCTGACGACCTGGACGTGGACCCGCTGGAGGCGGGCAAGGTGGTCTGGCTCGACGCGCTCACCGCGAACGTCGACCGCACGGTGCACAGCTCGAACCTGATGGTCTGGCCGACGTTCGGCACCCGCGAGCCCAAGCTGTGGCTCATCGACCACGGCGCGGCCCTCGTCTTCCACCACCGCTGGGAGGCCGCGACCCTGCTCGCCTCCGCGGAGAAGGCCTACGACTTCCGCCGGCACGCGCTCGGCCGCTACCGCCCCGACACGAAGACGGCCGACGCGCGGCTCGCCCCGCTCGTGACGGAGGACCTCCTCCGTGAGATCACGGCGGAGGTCCCCGACGCGTGGCTGGCCGACGAGCCCGGCTTCGCGCACCCCGACGCCCTGCGCGCCGCCTACGTCACGTATCTGACGGCCCGCGCCCGCGCCTCCGCCGCCTGGCTCCCCACGGACTTCGCCTCGCTGGACCAGGTCGCCGCCGACGACGCGCGCCGCGCCCGGGCCACGGAGGCGTCCCGCCCGGCCTGGCTGAAGCGGGTCCCGAACCTGCACGGCAAGCCCGATCCGCGACCCGCGAAGAGGTACCCATGAGCCACCGCGTGGAGATCGAGTACTGCACCCGGTGCCGCTGGCTGCCCCGCGCGGCCTGGCTGGCGCAGGAGCTCCTGACCACGTTCGAGGCGGAGGTCGACGAGCTCGCCCTCAAGCCGGGCACGGGCGGCGTGTTCGTCGTACGCGTCGACGGCGAGCCCGTCTGGGACCGCAAGGAGCAGGGCTTCCCGGAGCCGACGGCCGTGAAGCGCCTCGTACGCGACCGAGTGGCACCGGGCCGGAGCCTGGGCCACTCGGACCGGTGACCGCCGGGCCTCAGACCAGCTGCTCGTACGCGGGCAGCGTGAGGAAGTCCGCGTAGTCGGCGTCCAGGGAGACCTGGAGGAGCAGGTCGTGGGCCTGCTGCCACTTGCCGGCCGCGAAGGCCTCCTCGCCGATCTCGGCGCGGATCCGCGCGAGTTCCTCGGCGGCGACCTCGCGGGCCAGGTCGGCGGTGGCGGGCTCGCCGTTCTCGAAGACGACCCCCGCGTTGATCCACTGCCAGATCTGGGAGCGGGAGATCTCGGCGGTGGCCGCGTCCTCCATGAGGTTGAAGATGGCGACCGCGCCGAGGCCGCGCAGCCAGGCCTCGATGTAGCGGATGCCGACCTGGACGGCGTTGACGAGCCCGGCGTAGGTGGGCCTGGCGTCCAGGGAGTCGATGGCGATCAGGTCGCCGGCGGCGACGCTGACGTCCTCGCGCAGCCGGTCCTTCTGGTTCGGCCGGTCGCCGAGGACCGCGTCGAAGGAGGCGAGGGCGATCGGGACGAGGTCGGGGTGGGCCACCCAGGACCCGTCGAAGCCGTCGCCGGCCTCGCGGTCCTTGTCGTTCTTGACCTTCTCGAAGGCGACCTTGTTGACCTCGGCGTCCTTGCGGGACGGGATGAACGCGGCCATGCCGCCGATCGCGTGCGCGCCGCGCTTGTGGCAGGTGCGGACGAGGAGTTCGGTGTACGCGCGCATGAACGGGGCCGTCATCGTCACGGCGTTGCGGTCCGGCAGGACGAACTTCTGGCCGCCGTCGCGGAAGTTCTTGACGATGGAGAAGAGATAGTCCCAGCGCCCGGCGTTCAGACCGGAGGCGTGGTCCCGCAGCTCGTACAGGATCTCCTCCATCTCGTACGCCGCCGTGATGGTCTCGATCAGGACGGTCGCGCGGACGGTGCCCTGCGGGAGGCCCACGTAGTCCTGCGCGAAGACGAAGACCTCGTTCCAGAGGCGGGCCTCCAGGTGCGACTCCGTCTTCGGCAGGTAGAAGTACGGGCCCTTGCCGAGGTCGATCAGGCGCTGGGCGTTGTGGAAGAAGTAGAGCCCGAAGTCGACGAGCGCGCCGGGCACGGGCGTGCCGTCCGCGTCCGTGAGATGACGCTCATTCAGATGCCAGCCGCGCGGGCGCATCACGACGGTGGCGAGCTCGGCGGCGTCCTTCAGGGCGTACGACTTGCCGGTGCGCTCGTCCGTGAAGTCGATGCGGCGCTCGTAGGCGTCGGTGAGGTTGAGCTGGCCGAGGATCACGTTCTCCCAGGTGGGGGCGGAGGCGTCCTCGAAGTCGGCGAGCCAGACCTTCGCGCCGGAGTTCAGCGCGTTGATGGTCATCTTGCGGTCGGTGGGGCCGGTGATCTCCACGCGGCGGTCGTTCAGGGCGGCCGGGGCGGGGGCCACCCGCCACGAGTCGTCCGCGCGGACCGCGGCGGTCTCCGGCAGGAAGTCCAGGGACGAGGTGCGGGCGATCTCGGCGCGGCGCTCCGCGCGGCGGGCGAGGAGTTCGTCGCGGCGCGGCGTGAACCGCCGGTGCAGCTCGGCCACGAAGGCGAGGGCCGCGGGGGTGAGGACCTCTTCCTGCCGGGGCAGGGGCTCGGCGTCGACGATGGCCAGCGGGGACGGCGCTGGTGCGGACATGAGCTGTCACTTCCTTCAGCGAGCTTGCGGCCCCGCGGCACGGCACTCAGTGCCGCGGCGCCGAGATACGGCTGCGGGCGCCGTCTGAGATGTCGGGCGCTTCTGAGCAGTGGATACTAGTTTCCTTATGGTGGAAGTTCAATGGTTTGTTGACGTCGAGATTCTCCTCGTCGACAGAACATGGCGCTGAGTGCCACGGGGGTCACTCCCAGTGGAGCAGGTCCTAGTCCAGGCGTGTCAGGTCCGAGAACGTGTCGATGTCGTACGGCTCCGCGATGTCCCCGCACTCCACCAGGGTGAGGGCGGCGGCGTGCTCCGCGAGGTAGGCGCGGGCCCCGCGGTCGCCCGTCGCTGACGCCGCGATCCCGTCCCAGTGGTCGGCGCCGAACAGGACCGGATGGCCGCGCTCGCCGTCGTACGAGGCGGCGGCGAGCGTCGCGGGCGAGCGGTACGCGGCGCGCAGCCGGGCCACGGCGGCCGCGCCGATCCCCGGCTGGTCGACGAGCGAGACGAGAGCGGCCGCCACGCCGGTCCCGCGCAGCGACTCCAGCCCCTTCTTCAGCGAACTCCCCATCCCTTCCCGCCAGTCGGGGTTGTCGACGAGGATGCAGCCGGGCAGGGTCGCGTTCTCGCGTACGACGTCCGCGGTGGCGCCGAGCACGATGTGCACGCGCGTGCAGCCGCCCTCGTGGAGCGCCCGGGCCGCGCGCTCCACGAACAGCTCGCCGCGGTGTTCCAGGAGCGCCTTCGGGCAGCCGCCGAGCCGGCGGCCGCCGCCCGCCGCGAGCAGCAGTCCCGCGACCTCTCCGGAGCCCTCGGGGGCGGTTGCGCCGTCAGGAGGTGACAGTGATTCGGTCATGACTCTTGCTTACCGCATGGGATGTGGGGACCCTGTTCCGGCCGGGGCGTGGCCGGAAAGAGACGGCTGCCGCACGTCGATGTGCGAGGGGGAGAGCTGTGTTGCGGAGCGTGGGGCGGAGAGCGGTGAGGGACGGCTTCGAGGATCCGCGCGTGCGGGAGCTGCGGGCCGCGGTGTCCCGGTTGCGCCGTGAACTCGCCGCCTATCCGGGCGAGTTCCCCGATCGGGCGATAGCTGAGGACGAGTTAGCCGCGCTTGCGGCGATGGCTGCGGCGGGGGATCCCGAGGCGCGGCGGTTGCGGCGGTCGCTTTTGCTGGTGGCCGGGTCCATCGGGTCGGTGAGTGCGCTTGCGGGGGCGTTGGCGGGGGTTCGGGGGGCGGTGGAGGGGTTCGGGCGGGGGTGAGGCCGGGCCCTAACGGGGGGTTCCCCAATCCCGCCC
>NZ_JBHYJH010000067.1:0-47936 GCF_042740445.1 Streptomyces sp. NPDC059003
GCGGGGGGCCGCCGGCGTGCGCGTACGTCGGCGGCCCTCCGCTCCGGTGCTCGGGCCCCCTGATCGCTCGCCGCTGCGGCTGCCGCGTGCACCGGTCCGGCTACGTGCCCCCACTGGTCCGGCTGCCTATCCCTCACCGGTGCAGCAGCGTGCCCCCCCGGGGCCAGCTGCCCCCCGCGCTCCGGCTACCCGATCCCCTGCCGGTCCGGCAGCAGCGCGAACTCGCGGTCCGCCGCCTCAGGCACCAGCCGCTCCACCGCCTGCTCGAGGAGCGCCCGGTGCCGGACCAGCGGCGCCCTGCGCTCCTCGGGGACGAGCAGCAGCAGGTCGTCGATCCCGGCCAGCATGCGCCGCGTGACCTGCGGATTGCCGGGGGCGAGACCGCGGATCTCGGCGAGCCCGAGGTCGACCAGGTCCGGCCAGCCGGGCACCGGCTGCACCAGGCGTACCGCGCCACGCCGGTCCCGGTGCCGCAGCGCGCCCAGCGGATGGGCGGCCACCGACGCCAGGAACTGCACGATGCGATCCAGGGCCTGCACGGCGGTCGTCGGATCGTTCACGGCCGGGGAGAGCGCCCGCAGCGCGATGTCGGACAGCTGCCGCAGGCCGAACCCCAGATCTTGGTGGAAGGTGCGCTCCACGCCGACGGACACCGTGTACCGCAGCGCGCGGCGGCCGGGCGGTGGCCCGCCGTGCACCGTGAACACCGGGGTTCCCGGCACCACGAAGTCCCCGGTCCTGGGGACCAGCCGCAGCACGGCGCCCTGGCGCCGGGCGGCGCGCACGGCCCGCGCGATGTTCACGTCCCGCAGCACTCCGGCCGGACCCTGATGCGTGATCCGCCCCGTCTCGGGCCCGAGCCGCTCGTCGTCGACCTCGCCCTCCGACGGTTGCTTCACGACCACCCGCAGGGCCTCGCGCGCGATCCGGTCGATCACGAAGCCGACCCGCATCATGCGCAGCGTGCCGTTCACGTAGGCGATGAAGAGAAACAGGCTGAGCAGCACCATCAGGAGCGCGAGCACGCTCTCGATCAACGGCACGTTCGACACGAGCCGCGGGTCCTTCTCGCTGTCGAACGACGTCAGCGTCATCAGCGAGAACAGGAACGTGGCCAGGAAGCCCGCGAGGGTGGCCTTCGTGATCCGGGAGCGTACGTAGAGCCGCACCACCCGCGGGCTGAACTGGCCGCTCGCCATCTGCACGGCCACCAGCGAGATGCTGAACACCACACCGATGAAGGTCATCATCGCCGAGCCGATGGTGCTGATCACGGCCTTGGCGTCCTCGGCGATCTGCATCAGGTCCTGGAGGGCGTCGTAGTCCTCGTTGTCCCGCAGGACCGCCACCAGCTCCGTGTCGACCTCCGCCGCGACCCACCACAGCAGCAGCGAGCCCACGAGCCCCGCCGTCGGCGCGAACCACATCGTGTCCCGCAGATGCTCACGCAGCGGGGACAGCATCCGCGGCCGCCGGACCCGCACGTCACCCAGCGCACCTGTAAGCAAACCGTCACTCATGGTGAAACTCTAGGTGGCGCGGCACCCGATCCGGCGCACCGCGCGGCCACCGGGCGGACAGCGCGGATACGCAGGTGAAAGGCACTCCGAAACCTTGGTATTGTTGTTCTCGTCGCCGCGGGGAACACCCCGGAGCGGCAAACACCTAGTCCGGGTGGCGGAATGGCAGACGCGCTAGCTTGAGGTGCTAGTGCCCTTTATCGGGCGTGGGGGTTCAAGTCCCCCCTCGGACACAAGCAGTACACCATCCGGTGCTGGTCGACTCTCGGCCAGCACCGTTTGTGTTTGGTGGTCGTAGGTGAGGCGGAGCCCGAGCTGGCGGTAGACGTCGGCCTTGTCGCCGGGGTCGGCTTTTTCCAGGATGGTGAGCAGGCCGCCGAGTGCGTCGATCACTTTTTTGATCTCTGTGGGGCTCAGTGGCGGTGGCGGCTGCTGGGTGGAGGCGAGCCGGTCCAGGGTGGTCTGGGCGGCGGTGCGGCGGGTCTGGGTTTCGCGGGTCCAGGTGGCGATGAGGGCGGGGTCGGCTCCGGCTTCCAGGGCGGCGCGGTACTGGGTGAGCTTGCGGTCCAGGGCGGCGATCTCATGGCGGGCGGAGTCGACCTGAAGTGTGTCGGGTGCGGGCTGGGTGTCCGCCAGCGCGGTCAGTGAGGCGGCCAGGTGATCGGGGGCGAAGGCCTGGGCGAGCCAGTGGTCCAGGGGTGGCAGGACGGCGTCCTCGCGTAGCTGCACGTTCACGGGGTGGTCCAGGCGGTTGGCGAGGGCGTACTCGGTGGGGAAACGGCAGCGGTAGTGGGCGCGGTCGTGGGTCCAGTTGCCCTGCATGCGCCGTTCGCACTGGGCGTGGAAGATCCGTCCTTTGAGGGCGTAGGGGTGGCGGGTGCGGACCTCGCGGCCGCTGGAGGCCGGGCCGCGTGAGGCCAGGCGGGCCTGGACCGCATTGAAGACCTCGCCGGTGATCAGCGGCGGGTGGGCGGGGCGCTCGGAGTAGATCCATGCTTCTTTGGGGTTCCAGCGCAGGGCGGTGGTGTGGCCGAGCCCGACATCGTCGACGTCGATGAGGGTTTCTTGCTTGTGCTGGCGGTTCCAGACCTGGTGGCCGGTGTAGCGGGGGTTGGTGAGGATGGCCCGGATGGCGCTTTTGGACCAGGCGGCGCCCGAGCGGTGTGGGTTGCGGCCGGGGTCGGCGGCGGAGGGGCAGGGGATGTTGTCGGCGGTCAGGCGTTGGGCGAGGGCGTAGATGCCGTAGCCGGTGAGGTAGTCGGTGAAGATCCGCTGTACGACGGGGCCGGTGGCCGGGTCGATCTCCAGTTGGTGGGCGCGCTGGCCCTGGGCGGCTTTGGCCGGGTGGGGGTGCGGGCCGACATCCGTCAGTCGGTAGCCGTAGGGCGGGCGGCCGCCGAGGTAGCGGCCCTCCAGGCGGGCCTGGGTGGCCATGGCGGTGCGGACGCGGAGTTTGATGCGGGTGCGTTCGGCCTTGCTCATGCCGCCGAAGACGGACATCACCAGGTCGTGGGCTTCGGATTCGGGGTCGATGGGGCCGCCGACCTCCGGCACCCACAGTTGGACGCCGTAGTGGACGAACAGGGGGTGGGTCAGGCCATACTGGCTGCCGTAGAAGGCGCGCTGCGGCTCGCCGATGACCACCGCCTCGAATCCTCTGTCCGGGTCGGCGAGCGCGGTGAGCAGGGAGGCAGCGCGGGGGCGGCGCTTCCAGGGGATGGAGCGGGACTGGCCGACGTCGAAGTACTCCGCCACCACCGGGCCGTGCGAAGCGGTGAGCGCCGTGGCGCGGGCCAGCTGCCAGGCCCGTGAGGCCTCGGGGTCCTGCTGGTCCTCGGTGGAGACCCTTCCGTAGAAGGCGAAGCGCACCATTACAGGGCCCTCCTCTCGCTGCCGCGCCCGCTCCCGGGGGCTCGGGAGGCGTTAGCGATCAGCCGCCACAGCGCCACTGCGACCGGCGGCGTCAGCACCGGCGGCTGTTCGGGCACGATCACCCTCACTGCCGCCCGGTCGCTTCTCTGTTCAGTTCCAGCGTTGCGCTGCGCCCGGTCCATGGCCAGCCTCCGGCCCCGCAAACTGTGCGGCCCGGAGCGTTCGCGGGGCGCTGCTCGGAATGAGGGCCACACCTAGAGAGGCCGACTTTCGAACCTATTTTCGACAAAGTCGGGCTGCTTTAGTAGCGCGTTAGCCGGGTTTAGTGGTGGGTTAGTCGGGCTTGAAGGCCTGGCGCACAACAAAGGCAACGAGCGTCCCACCATGCCGACTTGGAGCGGACCACCACTCGTCAGCCAACGCGTCGACGAGCAGCAGACCGCGCCCGTGCGCTTCGGTGGCCTCCGGCGAGCGCAGCCGCACGTGCGCGGGACAGCCAGGGTTGTGAACCTCCACGCGCAGTGCCCCTCCCGCCCGGTACCAGTCCACGCGCACCCGCCACGGCCCATCCGCCTGCCCGTACAGGACGGCGTTGGTGACCAGCTCCGAGACCATCAGTACGCAGTCGTCCACGACGGAGTACGCCAGATGGAGAGGCTCAGTGAACGTCCGGAACCAGCGGCGCGCACGGCCCACCGATTCCGGGACGGGATAGAGCACCATCCCGCCAAGCGGTTCGGGCACGTCACTCACGACCGCCACCTCCTCACTGCCGGGGACGGCTCAGTACCGTGGGCCTTGCCGTTCTCGCGGGGCCGTCACCCGTTCGTTCGTCGTGCCGCGAGCATCGCGATCTGCGAAACCTGACGAAAGGCCCGGCTGATTACCCAAGTTGGGTACCATCACGGCACGTGACAGGCGGCGACAGTGAGTCGCCCTCAGTCGTGGGAGCTTGCAATGCCCGAGTCTTCCCGCCCGCAAGAGCTCCCTGCCAGGCTGCTCACGAACCCAGGGATGATCGACGCGTGCCGCATGCGTGACTTCGCGAGGGTCTTCCGACTGGTCAAGGTTCACGCGGGCATCTACCCGTCGATGATCGCCCGCCGTTGCGATCTGACGCCGAGCCGCGTCGGTGAAGTCATGGCTGGGCGCCGCCAGTTGGTTCGCATAGATGTGATTGAGCGGGTCGCGGACGGCCTGCGGATCCCCGGCCACATGCTCGGACTCGCCCGGCGTTCCTGGGAGACGCCCACAGCTCTGGCTGTGACCGAGCACGAATCCGGGAGAAGCGAAGTGCCGCGGCAAGGTGCCGTGTCCGTCGCCCTTCCCGGTTCCGAGGTGGACGGCTTGCTCGCCCTTGCCTCTCAAGCCACCCCAACGCCGTCCACCCTCCAGGCCCTCCGAGCGTCGATCGAGGACTACTGGCGCCGAGATGACCAGCACGGCGGAGAAGCCCTGCGGCCCGCCGTAGTCGGCCAACTGCGTTATGTCGTGGGCCTCCTCGGGGAGAGCCGCACAGAACCCATCCAGCAGGACCTGTACGCGGTCGCGGCGGAACTGGCCCGGCTCACCGGCTGGACACACTTCGATGCCCGCCAGTACAGCCAGGCCCGTACGTACTTCGCCGAAGCCCTTCAGCTGGCCAAGCAGATCGACGACCGGCAGTTCATGGCCAACGTACTCGGGTGCATGAGCCTTCAAGCCACTTACCAGGACAAGCCTGCGGATGCCCTGGCCTACGTCAACGCCGCCCAGGACCAGGTCCAAGCCGCCGCCGGGACGACTCCGCGCGTGCTGTCGATGCTGTCCATGCGGGAGGCCTTCGCCCATGCCACCCTGGGCAACACCACGGCCACGCACGCGGCGATCGCCGAGGCACACCAGCAGTTCGGGCAGATCCAGCGGGGCGACGCCGACCCCGCATGGGTGGCCTACTTCGACGAGCCGAAACTGATCGTGGACACGGGTATCGCCCACGGCCGACTGGGCGAGGCAGCAACCGCCGAGCCGCTGATTGCCGACGCCCTGCGCCGAGAAGGCGGCACCAATCGGCGCGGCCGTGCGTTCCATGCCTTCTGGCTCGCCCGAACCCAACTCCAGCGCGGAAAGCTGGACCAGGCGTGTCAGACGGCGACAGAGGCTCTGGAGAGTGCCTCAGCGGTCGCGTCCCGGCGCGTGACGGGACATCTCAGGGAGTTCTACGACCAGTTGGGCCCACACCAACGGGAACCCGTCGCCGTCGCGTTCGAGGCGCGTCTGCGGGAACTACTCCCGGGGTGAGGCGGCAGGGCCTCAGCGGATTGCCTCGTCCATGAGTAGATACAGCAGGCCGACGAGAGAACCACTGCTCACGATCTCGCGACGGTCGATCATGCCGCGCACATCGGCCAGCGGGATCCACTCGATCCGGTCGGACTCGTTCTTCTCCGTCGGTGGGCCTGCGTACGTCGCACCGTCGGCGCGGAACACGTAATGCTGCGAGTCCGTGATCCCATTCGCGGGCTCGGCGTAGATCAGAGGCTTCAGCGGCCCCGGGCGCCAGCCCGTCTCCTCCAGCACCTCTCGCGCCGCTGCCTGTTCAGGAGTCTCCCCCTCCTCGATCAGGCCCATGGGCAGCTCCCACGCCCACGCGTCCGTGATGAACCGGTGCCGCCACATCATCAGCACCTCACGGCGATCATTGACCACGGCGGCCACAGCCAGATGCCGCAGGCGCACCACGTGATGCTCCCACCGGCGCCCGTCAGGCTGTTGGACATCCACCAGGCACAAGTTCACCCACTGGTTCGTGTAGATCTGCCGCTCACCATGGGTCTTCCACTCCATGAACGCCGCCCCTTTCGCCTGCTGGGCTCAGCATCGCAGACAAGCCGAGAAGCCGAGCGTGTAGCACTATGTGCTGCATCGCCACCCTCCGCAGTGGCCGGCACTGTCGACTCGCCCGCCCCGGCCCACAACTCGTCGCTACCGCTCCAGCGGTATGAGTTGCAGGAAACGCAGGTAGGGACTCAAGGCACCCCTGCCAGCGACAAGGTCCGTAATAGGGGCTTCCTCTCTAGAGGGCGAGGGGAACGGTAGGCGGATTGGAGCTAGGCTGGGCAGCCCAATAGGAAGTGGGAACGCCTGGTCAGCGCACTGGCGTAGTGGGTCAGACCCTCCTCGGACACCAGCTGGGACCCCTGTTCATCAGGGGTCTTTTGCGTTTCTGGGGTCCGGCGTGACCAAGCCCGTGACCAGTCGTCCAGAGAGAGACGGTGCTGGGGTGCACCCCGGGACCGGTCCCGGGGGTGTGGGGACAGAGTGGGGCGGTGGCTTGGGAGGCAAGGGGGCGCCGGATGGTGGTGGTCGCTCGGGGGGCGGGGCGGATGCCGGTTGTGGTTGTGCTGGCCGTGGGTGGGGTGTTTTTGCAGGCCGTGGGGCATGGCTGGGCTGCCGTGGGGGTTCTGGATCTGGTGGACGAGCGGCTCGCGCACGGGCGGGACGTGCCCGGGGCCGACCTGGTGCGGGGGTTCATGCGCGCCTGGATCGGGGTGGCGGGCGGGATGTTCCTCATCGGGGTCTGCGCGCTGATGCGGTTCGCGTGGGCGCGGATCGCCGTCGTCGTGGTGGAGTGCGTGCTCGGGCTGATGTTTCTGGTTCCCCTGGGGTATCTGGTGCTGCTCGCGCCGCTTCTGGGGGCGGATCTGCTCGCGGACGTTCTCGGGTTCTCGGCGTGGAACGTCACCGCCCTCGTCCTCGGGCTGGTGCTCGCCGTGGCCATCGGGCGGGCGATGTTCTCCGCGGCGGCGCTCGCCTGGTTCACGCGCTGATCGGCCCGCACACGGCACCGGCGTCAGGCGGTGCCCGCCAGCATCTCCGCCACCGCGATGCCCGACACCCGCGTCGCCCCGTGCGTGACCAGGTGCACGGCGCCGAGCGTGCCGCCGGTGGGGACGCCCATCTCCACGACCAGGGCGTCGGGGCGGGCGCGCAGCAGGCGGGACAGGGTCTCCGACATCCAGCGGTGGCGGGCGGCGTCGCGTACGACGACCACCAGGGCGCGGCCCTTCGCCGGGGTCAGGGCCACGCGGTCCAGGACGTCGACGGCGCCGTCGCCGTCGAGCTCGGGCTCGGTGAGGCGTACGGACGTCGTGTCGGGGCGCAGATCGCGCAGGGGGCCCGCGACGCCCCAGGGGGTGCCGCCGTCGACGGCCGGGTTCATGACGGGGGAGAGCTCCACCACATGGGGGGACACGAGGAGCGGGAGGGCGCCTTCCACGGCCGGGTGCCGGTGTACGCGGACCGCGCGCCGTGCCGCCACCAGGCCGATGTCGGTGCCCGTCCCCACGCGTGCCACGGCGCGGGACCGCTCGCCCGACCACGCCGCGAACTCCCTGACGCGCGTGCTCGCCTCGGTGAGGCGCTCCTCCGGCAGCGTGCCGTCGAGCACCGCCTTCACCAGGGCGCCCGCGAGCAGTTCGACGGTCGACTGCTCGGCGCTCTCGCCGCCCACGCACACCGCGTCCACGCCGCCCGCGACCGCGCGCACCGTCGCCCCGTCGATGCCGTACCGGTCGGTGACCGCGCCCATCTCGATGCCGTCGGTGACCACCATCCCGTCGAAGCCGAGCTCGCCGCGGAGCAGGTCGTTCAGGACGCGCGGGCTGAGCGTCGCGGGCAGCGTCGGATCGTACGCGGGGACCAGCAGGTGCGCCGTCATGACGGCGCGTACGCCCGACTCCGTCGCCGCGATGAACGGGGGCAGGGCGGTGCGCGCGATCTCCGCGGCGCTGCCCGAGACCTTCGGGAGCCCGAAGTGCGGGTCCACGGAGGTGTCGCCGTGGCCCGGGAAGTGCTTGGCGCAGGCCGCCACGCCGGCGGACTGCAGGCCGCGGATCCAGGCCGCGGTGTGGCGCGCGACGACGTCGGTGCGGGCGCCGAAGGAGCGTACGCCGATGACCGGGTTCAGCGGGTTGGAGTTCACGTCGGCGCTCGGCGCGTAGTTCAGCGAGACGCCCGCGGCGTGCAGTTCGCGCCCGATGTCGTGGGCCACGCGCTCGGTGAGGTCGACGTCGTCGACGGCGCCGAGGGCGAGGTTGCCGGGGCGGGACGCGCCCGTCCACGCCTCCATGCGCGTGACGTCGCCCGCCTCCTCGTCGATGGCGACGATCAGGTCGGGGTTCTCGGCGCGCAGCGAGGCGGTGAGCGTGGCCACCTGCTCCGGGTCGACGATGTTCCGGCTGAAGAGGACCACGGCGCCGAGCCCGTCGGCGATCCGGCGGCGCAGCCAGTCGGGGGCCTCGGTGGTGCCCTCGAATCCCGGCTGCAGAACCGAGTTGGCGAGCCGCTCGAACCGCGAGTGACTGCTCGACATCATGCCGGGACCTCCGGGGTGAGGGTGGGGTCGGCGACGCGCTGGGCTGACCGCGGCGACTTGGTACAGGCCAATCGGATGTTGGCTCAGACCAAATAACACTGTCAAGGCATGCGAACCCGCAGGAAACGGAGGGTGAATCGGCAGAAGGGGTCGGTGCGTTCCCGCCCGGCACCGACGCCAGCACCGGCACCGACGCCAGCACCGGCACTGGCACCGGCACTGCCCCGGCCCCGACCCCGGCCACGCGCCAAGTCGTTGGTGAGGCCATCTTGATGGACGCCCGCACGCGCGATGGAATGCCAGGGTCAGGGCCCGAGCGGAGGAGGTACACCGTGCGTCGGTACGAACTCGTCGGCAGGCGGGACATCAGGCTGGTCAGCGACGTCCCGGTGCCCGAGCCGGGCGCGGGGCAGGTCCTGGTGCGGGTGCGGGCGTGCAGCGTCTGCAACCGCAGCGACCTCGCGTACTACCACTACTACGGACTCCGGGAGCACTGCGCGACCGGCTGCTACGGCCATGAGATCGCCGGGCTCGTCGAGGCGGTCGGGCCCGGCGTGACCCGGGTCGTGCCGGGGCAGCGCGTCTTCGTGCGGACGCCACTGACGTCCGGGTACGCCGAATTCGCCCTGGCGCGCGAGATAGCCGTCGGCGCGCTGCCCGACTCCGTGCCCTTCGAGCAGGGCTCGATGCTCCAGCTGCTGCCCCTTGCGGTGCACGCCACGCGCGGCGTCGGTCTCGGCGACCGGGTCGCGATCGTCGGGCAGGGGCCCGTCGGCCAGATGGCGCTGCGGATGGCCCGGCAGCGCGGCGCCGCCCACGTCACGGCGGTCGACCTGGACGACTGGCGCCTGGAGCGCTCCACGCGCGCGGGCGCCGACGCGGTGCGCCGCGTCGACGGGAGCGCGGCCGGTCTCGTTGCCCTCAAAGACGAATTCGGCGCCGACGGCGAGGAGTTCGACGTCGCCATCGACGCCGTCGGCACGCCCACCACCCTCAATGCCTGCGTCGGCCTCGTCCGCCAGAACGGCCTCGTCGTGATGCTCGGCACCCACCACGTGGACACCCACGTCACCGTCGACCTCGTCACCTGGGAGCGCAAGGGCCTGCGCGTGCACAGCTCCGCCGAACCGGTGGACACCGCGCGCGCCGCCGCCCTCGCCGTCGCCGAGCGCATCGCCCACCGCCGCACCGCCAGCCTGCGCCTGCCCGACCTGCACACCCATACGTACGCGCTGGAAGAACTCCCCAAGGCCATGGAGCAGTTGTCCGCCAGTCGCGCCCTCCATCCGGACGCCGAACGCGCCCCGTACGACGGGCCGCCGCCCGAGACCCTGAAGGTCGTCATCGTCCCGTGACGGCGATCGGACCTTCCTCCACGCGGGCGGCCGGACGGTGAAGTGGGGCATCGCCGGATACGGCGACGTCGTCGAGCGCCGCGTACTGCCCGCGCTGCGGGCCCTCGGCGAGGAGCCGGCGTACCTGTGGGGGCGCGACGCGGACCGGGCGGCGGCCGTCGCCCTGCGCCACGGCGTGCCCGCGTCCGGGAGCGACGAGGGCGCCCTGTGCGGCGACGGGATCGACGCGGTGTACGTGGCCACGCCCGTCGTACGCCATGTCCCGCTGGCGCGGCGGGCGTTGGCGGCGGGCCTGCCGGTGCTCGTCGAGAAGCCGCTCGCCGGAGCGCTCAGCCAGGACCTGGGCCAGGGCCTGGGGCAGGACCAGGGTCAGGACCCCGGCCAGGACCTGAGTCAGGGCCAGGGTCAGAACCCCGGCCAGGACCTGAGTCAGGACCTGGACGTCGCGGCGCCGCCCCGCGCCGGTGTCGCGTACTACCGCAGGCTCGCCCCCGCCGTACGCCGTCTGCGCGCGGAGCTCGAAGGGTGGCCGCCCCGGCACGTGGAGGTGCGGTTCCGCTGCGCCTTCGACCCGGGGCCCGGGCACCCCATGCGGTGGCGCACCGACCCCGCCGTGTCGGGCGGCGGCGTGCTCGCGGACGCGGGGAGCCACCGGATCGACCTGCTCGTTGCCCTGTTCGGCCGCCCGGCCGAGGTCCGGGGGCGGCTCGGCCGCCGCTTCCCGCAGGGTGCCGAACGGCGTGCCGAGGTGGAGCTGCGGTGGGCGTCCGGGCTGCGGGCGCACGTCCTGGCGGAGTGGAGCGACGAGCCGCCCGTGGACCGGTTCGAGGTCACCGGCGACGGCCGGAGCCTCACGCTCGACCCGCTCGACACCGGCCGCCTGCGCATCCAGGGGCCGGGCGGCGCGCGGACGGTGACGCTGCCGCCCGCCGCGAACCCGCACGAGCCGCTGATCGCCGACTTCGTCCGGGCCGTCGCCCTTGGGCGGCCCCCGGTGTGTCCGGTGGCGGACGCGCGCGTCGTCGACGAGATCATCGCCGCCGCGGGCCGGTAGGCCCCGCAGCCACCTCCCAGCCAGGTCCCGTCAGGCCCCGTCGTCCGCCGACCACGGTCGAGTCCAGCGCGGGTCCGGCGTGTCCGACCGGCGGATGAAACGCGCGTCGATGGAGAGCCGCATCGCGTCCGTCGTCGCGTCCAGGGAGGCGTGGATGACGCTCGGCACGTGCACCATGAGGTCGCCCGCGGCGAAGTCCGCGTACAGCCAGCGGCGGCCCAGGCTGCGCGCGGTGAACTCCAGGTCGTGGCAGATCTGGCGGCGGTCGCCGGGGCGGTCCGTGGTGTCGCGCAGCGGCTCGTAGGCCTCGGGCGGCAGCGTGTGCGAGTCCTCCAGATAGACCAGGGCGCCCGACGGGGGCGGGCAGTCGCCGACCGGGATCCACATCGTCACGACCCGGTCCGAGCCCAGGTCCATGTAGTCGAAGTCGACGTGGGCGCGCGACGCGCGGCGCGTACCGCGGTGGAAGTGGCGCAGGATGCGGCGCGGCAGCATCCGGGCCTTGCCGTCGAGCAGGTCGGCGGCGAGGTCGGCGAGCCGCGGGTCGTCGAGGAAGCGGTCGAAGGCGCCGGAGCGGACGAAGGTGTGCGCGGGGTGCCCGGCCACGCCGTGCTCCGGCAGGCCCTCCGGCACCCGGCCGGAGAACACCCCGTCCCGCGCGTCGGTGCCGGGCGCCAGATAGCCGGGCGGGAGCAGCGAGAAGTACGCGGCGCGCAGCCGCAGCACGTCCTCCCGGTCGAGGAAGCCCGGCAGATACAGATAGCCGTCCTCGGCGAGCCGCGCGCGCAGGGCGGCGGGGTCCCGCCGAGGGGCGGCGCCCGTGGCGCGCAGCGGACCGAAGAGCTCCGGTGAAAAGGGTATGGGTATGCCGTTCGACGAGAGATGCATGAGGGTTCCTTAAGCCGTACGACTCGATGCCTAGGTGATCGCCTGAGTGAGTGCTGGCCTGAGTGATCGTCAGTACACGCCCTCGACGGCCTCGTCGGCGCCCGCCAGGCCCTCGTGGAAGGTCCGGACGGCCGCCACGCCGTCCCAGGGGAACCACGGGTGCGGTCCGGTCCTGATCGCGCTGTCCCGTTCGAGGAGGTTCGGCAGGAAGAGGTCTTCGAGGAGGGTGGTGACCCGCACCCGGCCGCGCTCGCCGACGCCGACCTCGCGCCAGGGGTCCACCGGGTCGACGACCTGGAGGACCGCGAACGGCGGCGGCAGGTGGTACGTGTGCCCGGTGCCCTCCGGCAGCGCGGCCACGCCCGGCACCGCGTCGGCCTGCAGGGCGTGCCCCGCCAGCGTGTTGCCGTACGTGTCGATCCACTGCACGCCGTCCAGGTGCTCCTGGCGCAGGAACGCGGCCTCGGCGGCGCTGCACGTGGTGCCGCCGGTGCACACCGCGCGGATGCCGTACGTGTGCAGCGGGCGCGGCAGCCGCATGGCGAGTTCGAGGAGCAGCCGCGAGGTGGTGAAGAGCAGCGCGGGCCGCTCCGCGGTCAGCAGCGTCAGGGTCTGCTCCACCAGGTGCGAGGTGTACGCGTCCGCCTCGCCGCCCGCGCGCAGCGCCGCCTTCACCCAGCGCGGGTCGAAGTCGATGGCGAACACCGCACCGCGCCAGCTGTCCGCGAGCCCCTCCACGAAGTGCCCGTACGCGTGCGGGCCGCTCGGCGTCATCGCGAGCACGTCGCCGCCCGCGACGCCGCGCGCCTCGAGGACGGTACGGTAGATCTCCACGTCGTACGCGAGGCGCGTGACGTTCACGATCCGGCAGGGCGCGCCCGTGGTGCCGCCGGTCTCGAACACGCGGAACGGGCGGTCGTGATAGCCGCGCGGGCGCAGGTCGAGAGCGCTTGCCGCGCGCAGCTCGGCCTTGTCGAACAGGCCGAACTGCTCCAGGTCCGCGAAGCCCTCGACGTCCGTCAGCGGGTCGAAGGCGAGCCGGTCGCGGCGGCCGAGCCAGAACGGCGAGCCCGTCTCGGGCGCGAAGTGCCAGCGCATCATGCGCCGCGTCCACGCGTCGAGGTCCACGGCGAGCTCGGGCACGCGGGTGCGCAGCGTGTCGTACAGGGTGTCGAAGGTGACCTGCGCGTCGTGGTCGCGGGCCGCGGTCGTCATGGGCCTCCTCCTGGGGTCGCTGGTGGCCGGTGGACGAAGAGGGCGCCGTCGGCGAGGGCGCGGGCGGCGTCCGGGGTGGCGGCGAGCACGGCGGCGAACGGGAAGGGCACCTCGTGCCCGACGAGCGGATGCCGCACGTCGGCGGCCGTGAACGTGCCGTCGAGCAGGGCCAGTTGAGGGCGTACGAACACATCGCCCCGCGCGCTCCGGACGACCGTCGGTTCACGGGTGAGCAGCCGGTCGTCCGGGCGCAGGCGCGTGTGCACGGAGGCGGCGGCGCGCTCGGCCGCGCCCGGCTCGCGGAAGGCGGTGAGCGGCCAGTCGGGGGCGGCCGGGTCGGGGGCGGGGCCCGGGTGCAGCGCGTCGAGCGCGGCGGCCAGGGCCTTCGCGACCGGCTCCGCGTCCGCGCCCGCGTCCGGGCGGCCCTGGCAGACGACCGTGCGTACGTTGCTGCAGAACCGGCCCGAGTCGGCGGCGACCAGCGGCAGCAGCCACGCCACCGCGTCGTCGACCGGCAGGCCCGGCGGCAGCAGCGCGCAGGCGCGGCCAGGACCGTGCAGGGTGAGCGTCGGCGCGGCGCGCACGGAGGCGGCGAGCCCGGCGCCGCCGTACACCACGTGCCGGTCGGTGAGCTTCACCAGGCCGTGCAGGACGCGCTGTTCGGTGGGGTAGAGGCCGAGGCGGGCCGGGGGCCAGCCGACGGCGAGCAGGGCCGCGACGAGCCGGGCGGCCGACAGCGGCTCGCGGCGGCTGGGCCGCACCCACACGGCGGCCGACCGCTCCGCCTGGTCGAGCACCGAGTCGAGGCAGGTGAACGTGTTGCCGGGCAGCGACACCAGGGCGAGCGCGTCGTCGGGCACGGACACGATGCGGCCCGCCGCCCCCTCGTGCAGCAGCGCGCACCAGCGGTCGACCAGCGGCGGTGGCAGGCCGGCGCTCTCCCACAGCGCGGTGCGGAACTCCGCCGCGCTCTGCGGGCCGACGCCGCCCACGGTGACGGTGCCGCGCGCGAACAACTCCAGGGCGGCCAGGACGAGTGCGCGCCGCTCGGTGAGCGGCGGCAGGTCCGCGCGGACGCCGTCCCACCAGCGGCGGTCGGCGTGCGCGACGATCTCCGGGACGAGGGCGAGGCGCCGCCCGCCACCGCCGGGCAGCGGCGCCGTGTCGAGTGACCCCTGCCAGGTGCCCCGGCGGAAGGCGGAGACGGTCGGGCCCCGGTCCGGTGGCGCGCCGTCGGGTGTGCCGGTCATGAGAGCTCGGCGCGCAGGGCCGCGACCACGCGCAGCTGCTCGGCCCGGGTGAGTGACGGATACAGGGGCAGGGCGATGTGGTGGCGGGCGAACCAGCGGGCCTGCTTGTACGGGCCGTCCGGGTCGGCGGTCGACGGGTCGGTGACGGATGGGTCGGTGGCGGATGGGTCGACGGTGGACGGGTCGGGGGTGCGCCGGTTGTGGGTGTTCCGGTCGGACCGCGTGAAGTACGGCTGGTCGCACAGGAGGTGGTCGTACACCTCGCCCGCGAGCGCGACCCCGTGCCGTTCCCGCAGCCGTTTCTTCAGGAGCGCACGGTCGACGGGCCCGTCCAGATAGGCCAGGTACTTGTAGTAGTTGCTGCGGGCGTCGGCGGGCACCGCGTGGGGGCGCAGGCCCGGCAGGTCGTCGAGCAGTTCGTCGTAGCCGTGGGCGAGGTCGCGGCGCGCCGCGAGGGTGCGGCCGAAGCGCTCCAGGTCCACCGAGCCGACGGCGGCGTGGAGTTCGCTCAGGCGCCAGTTGCCGCCGGGCCGGTCGTGCAGCGTGGAGCCCTGCGCGCTCTTGCCGTGGTCGCGCCAGCGCCGCACCTGCTCGGCGTCGTCGGCGCCGGCGCAGGTGACAAGCCCGCCCTCGCCGCTGACGGCGACCTTCGTGGGGAAGAAGGAGAAGGCCCCGAACCGGCCGAAGGCGCCCGCGAAGCGGCCGTTGAGGGTCGCGCCCAGGGCGTGCGCGGCGTCCTCCACGACCGGGATGCCGCGCTCCGCGCACAGCGCGACGACCTCGTCGAGCAGCGGCGACACGATGCCGCCGATGTGCACGGGAAGCACCGCGGCCGTGTCCGGGTGCCGGTCGAGCGCGGCGCGCAGGGCGTCGGGGTCCATGCCGAGCCCGTCGAGCTCGATGTCCACGAACCGCACGCCCGCCCCGGCCCGCACCGCGGCGGCCGCCGTCGCGAAGAACGTGTTGACGGGCACGAGCACGGTACGGCCCGCCACGCCGATGACGCGCAGGGCGATCTCCAGGGCCGCCGCACCGGACGCGACGGCCACGCCCTCCGTGCCCGTCCAGGCCCGCGAGAGCTCCTCGAACCGGGCCAGCTCGGGCCCCTGCGTGAGGTGCCCCGAGGCGAGCGCGGCGTCGACCCGGTCCAGGACGGCGCGCCGGTCGGAGACGTCGAAGTGGATGCGCTGGGCGGGCACGTCACCCGGGGCGGCGGCGGGCCCCGCGAGGGTCCGGCGGAAGAAGTCGACCGCGTGCCCGACGTGCGTGCCGTGGCCCATGGGCAGTTCGTGGACCTCCAGCGGGTCCCCGGCCTCGTCGTACGCGGCGTAGGCGCGGCGGACGGCGTCGGCGGCGGCGCGGGCGTCGGCCGGTTCCAGGTAGGAGTCGGCGGTGCCGTACTGCAGCTGGAGCGGTGCCGGGGCGAGCGCGGCGTACAGGTCGGGCAGGTCGGCGTACTCCAGGATGCCGGGGAGGACCGCCCCTTCGTGGCCGGTCAACAGGCGGGCGTACAGGGCCGGATAGCTGCCCAGGTGGCTGGCCGCGCACACCGGCAGCGGGCGCGGCCCGAGGAGCGCCGTGTGCAGGGCGACCGCCGCGCCCAGGCTGTGCCCGAACAGGCCCACGCGCTCCGGATCGACCAGCGGATGGCCGGTGAGCACGTCCAGGGCGCCGAGGGTGTCGCCGACGAGGGCGCCGAGCAGGGACCGCCCCGTCAGCGCGAACGCGTGCGCGAGCAGGGTGCCTTCGTCGCGCCCGGCCCGGCGCGCCTCGTCGAGACCGCCGCCGATGCCGTGCTCGAACGACAGCGTGACGAACCCGGCCCGCGCCAGGTGCTCCGCGACGTTGCGGTCGGGGAAGTCCGGCGGGGTCTCGCCGGTGAGCTGTTCCATCCGGGCGTTCTTGCCGCCGAAGACCAGGACGGCGGGGCCGGGGCGGGCGGCGTCCTGGGGCGCGAGCAGCGTGCCGTGGAACTCTCCGCGCACCGGCGAGACGAGGGTCAGGCGGTCGCGCCGCAGGCCGTCGGCGGTCGTGGTGGCGGCGACGGTGACGTCGAGCGGGGTGTGGTCCACGCGGGCCAGGCGGGCCACGGTCGCGCGGAGTCTGCGGGACCAGGTGGTGGGGTCGGGGGTGGACGGGGTGAAGCGGAGCGTCGGCTCGGTGGCGAGCAGACGGCGGGCGTGGGTGGTCTGCATGCGGGTGGTGCTCGCTCCTGTGGGTGCGGGTGGGTGGTCCTCGCGGTGCGCCCCAGACCCCGCTCCTCAAACGCCGGAGGGGCTATAACTACTAGCCCGTCCGGCGTTTGAGGACGAGCGCGCAGCGCGGAGAGAAGGGGGCCTGGGGGCGGAGCCCCCAGTGGAGGGTGGGCGGGTGGGGAAGGACCGTCAGACGAAGTCGGCGTGCAGGGTGTGCGGCACCTCGACCGCGTACGCGGAAAGCGCCTCGTCCAGCTGGATCTGCCCCCGCTGAAGGAGTTCGAGCAGCTCGTTCTGCGGCCGGTAGAAGCACGACTTGCACAGGTCGGTCCGGCGCGGGTTGGACGCCTCCCACTCCGCGCGCGGTCCGCCTTCGAGGACCGTCGGATAGCCGAGGTCGACGACGTCACCGATGCGGTAGCGGCTGTTGAGGTGCACCTGCGGGCAGGGGTAGAGATGACCGTCCGCGCCGACCGCCGTCACGAAGCGGCTGTAGTGGCAGCGCTCGAAGTCGCCCTCGACCTCCTCGACCTGGTCCATCGGGCCGCGGTCCAGCTTCGGCACCGACACCTCGAAGGCCTCCGTGGACATGGCGGCCGCCTCGACCAGGGAGTCCGAGATCTCCGCCATGACGGTCTCGATGGTCTCGTGCCCCATCGCGCTGTAGAACTCCGGCTCGAACCGGACGTAGTGCGCCCCGGACGCGTGGGCGATGCGGGCCGCCTCGACGATCTCGCGGTAGTTCTGCATCGTGATCACATAGTTGAAGCCGATGCGGAAGTCCGGCGCGACGGCGTTCTCGCGCAGGCGGCTGACGTTGTCGATGAACTTCGAGAACGTCTGCTCGCGGTCGCGCGTGATGTCGTTGAACGTGGCCTCCGTGCCCGCGTTCATGCCGACCCGCACCCAGGTGTGGGTGTTGATGACGGTGTCGGCGATCTTCGGGCGGCCGAGCCGGGAGCCGTTGGTGATCAGGCCGATGTGCAGGCCCACGCCGTGCCCGGCGTTGCAGATGTCCGCGTACCCGGGATGGATGGTGCACTCGCCGCTGCCGCAGAAGGTCACGGCGCGGCCGTCGTTCTCCGCGAACTCCTTGAGGAGGGTGATCGCCTTGTCGGTGGTGAGGGAGTCCTTGAACGAGAACAGGTCGTAGAACTGCTCCTCGTTCGGCGAATGGAAGTTGCAGAAATTGCAACGCATATTGCAGGCGCCCATGATGCCGATCCGCATGTGCACCGGTTTGATCTCCTGGCCCTCGACGAATCGCCGGAGCAGATCACCGTGGGCCAGGACTTTTTGCGGGGAGTGCGCTTGATCGAGGCTCACGTCGGGGAGACCCTCGCGGTTCCGCGGCGCGGCCATTCCAATATCGCGGGCAGCTTCGGTGTTGTTCACGAACCCCTCCACGCGCATTTTCGGCAGCGTTTTGCGTCGTCGATAGCGTTGGCCGAGCGACCTTTGCGACGGTAGGAGAGCGCTTCCTGAGGTGTCAACGGGTCTAGACAACCAGGAAGTTGAGTAAACATCTATCGCGCCATGGGTTCCGGCCAAATGTTCCCGGCAGATGTATTCGTCACATGCCAGTGGCCCGAAGCGCTGGTGAGGGCCGCGTCAGGGGCAGCGGTGCCGGAAGGTCTTCTCGAAGGTCCGGTACGTCTGCGCCGACCCGCCGCCCGCCGGGGCCGGGTACTCGATGACCGGTATCGGCTTGCACACCGGCCACTGGTTGGTGCCGTCGGTGTCGGACGACTTCTCGAAGCCGTACGTGCCGGCGGCGCCCCGCAGGCAGCCGATGCAGCGCGTGCTCCTGTCGGTGTCGACGATGCTCGCGTCGATGAGTGTGTTGTACACGTCGTCCTTGTTGGGCGTGTTCTCCGGCGCCGGGGTCCGGTCGTCGCCGCCCGCGCCCTCGTTTGCTTCGGAGTACGAGCGGTCGAAGGCGTTGGAGAGCAGGGTGAACGCGTCGTGGTACATGATCGCGTAGCCGTCGTCGAGCGGCTTCTCGCCGAGGCCGAAGCGCTTGTCGAGGCGGTCGAAGACCTCCCGGAAGGCGCCGAGCCCCTCGGGCGCCCCCTTCTTCTGCTGCCACCAGACCGGCGTGACGGAGGACGCGGCCACGATCGTCGTCTTCGTCTCGCGCAGCATCCGCGTGAGTTCGGCGGTGGTGAGCGTGGGTTCCAGACCGATGCCGACTTTCAGGATGCGCACGGGACTGCTGCGGTCGCAGGAGGGCTCCTGTGACAGGCGTTTCACGAGTGCCGGGAGATCCTGGTCGCGGCCCGCGAAGAACACCGTGTCCGAGTCGGTCACGCAGATCTTCTGCGCGGCGGACTGGAATCGCTGCGGGATACCGGCGGCGGGCCCCGTCGAACCGAGGAACGACGCCGACCGCTTGCGCAGCCCGTACTTCTTGCCGAATTTCTCCTCCAGGAGCCGGTGGAGATTGCGGGAGTACACGTCGTCGGGGCGGCTGTCGAAGACGAGGAACCCCTTTTCCTCGCCCGGGTTCTTCTTCAGGTAGTGACCGAGCGAGTCCGCGAACATCTCGTTGTTCGGCGAGGTCTTGAAGAAGTACGGGGCGTTCATGTCGGCGGACGTGATGACGGGGCCGACGGTGGCGATGCGGTGCCGGCTCAGCGCGTTCACGGCGCTGCGGGTCTCGGGCGTGCTGCTCGGCAGGCCCATCACTCCGACGAGCGGCGACTGCCGGTCGTCCACCATGCCGGCCAGGTCGTCGACGACCGGCTCCCACTGGCCGAGGTCCTTGCCGTCGGGCGCCATGAGCAGCTGGTAGTGCGGGCCACTGCCGCTGTTGGCGCGCAGCTGGGCGGCGTGCGCGCCCGCGAGGGCCCGGCGGATCATCGCCTCCGTCATCGCGCTCGAATCGTCCGACGTGAACGGCATCATCAGCGCGATCCGGCCGTACGGCATGGGCGCCTGGCCCTTCCGCGGCTCCTCCCAGTCGCTCTTGACGCGGGCGTTCTCGTCGGCGACGGCCTCGATCAGGCCCTTGAGGTCGGCATCCCCGCTGAACGCGCTCTCAGTGACGCCCACGCACTCCCCGCCGTGCTTCTCCAGGCCGCCCGCGCAGTCCTCGGGGCGCAGCGTCAGATAGAGGACCACGCCCACGGCGATCAGGATCAGCGGTACGAGGACGGCCACGGCCTTGTCGAGGGGACCGAAGCCGTTGCGGCGGCTCAGCAGACGCATGCTTCCTCACAGTTCGGGCAGCGGGAGGGGACGCTTGGCACGGGCGGCGGCCGGCCAGGTGCGGGCGGCCTGGCTCAGGACGGCGCGCCACGTCTGGTGCCGCAGCGACAGGAAGGCCAGCTCGGCCCCTATGTCGTCGCACAGGTCGGCCTCCGGCTCCGCGAGCGCGTCGGAGAGGTACCACAGGCCGTGCAGCAGCCTGTTGATGCAGCGGTCGATGTCGTCGATGTCCTGGTAGCGGTCGTCGTGGGCGCCCGCGGCCACCGCCGCGCGGTCGTCGTCCCAGTCCGCCGCCGGCGGCGCCGGTGCCGTGGCCGCGTACCGCAGACAGGTCAGCCAGCGCAGCGCGCTCGGCCGGTCCTGCTCCGACAGGAACTCCTCGGACAGGGCGGCCACCACGGTCTTCGCGTCACCGGACGCCAGCGTGTGCCGCAGCGCGTCGGCCTCGCTGTCCTCGCCGCGCGTGGTGTGGTGGCGGCGCAGGAAGCCGTGGATCTCCTGCCAGCCGCGGCGCGAGTCGGTGCCCTGGGAGGTGCGGCGCGCCTCGTGCACGAGCAGGGTGTGCAGGAGCGGGTCGGCGGCCAGCGGGCGGTCCTGGGGCGTGTCCCGCTGCCAGTGCTCGGCCTCCAGGTAGTCGGCGGCGGCGTTGGCCGGGAGCTGCTCGGGGCCCTCCAGGCGCAGATGGGCGGCCAGGGCCTGCGCGGCCGTGCTGTCCCGGGCGAGGGAGAGCGGCACCAGGCGGGCGCGCTGCTGCGGCGACGGGAGCAGCCGCTCCAGGATCACCTCGGTGACGGGGCGGTCGTCCTCGGTGGTCAGATCGAGCAGCCGGCGCGGCCCGAGGGGCGTCGCCCCCGCGTCCTGCCGCCGGGCCGCGGCGTGTTCGAGGACGGCGTCGCACAGCACCCGGCTGGCCAGCGGATGCCCACCGGTCAGGGTGTGCAGGGCGGACGCCAGATACGGGTGCAGCGGCGCGGACGCGGCGTCCAGCATCAGGAGCACGTCGTCGCGGCTGAGCGGCGTGAGCGGGACGACGAGCAGCCCCGCGGACGGCGCGTGCCCGGTGCGCCGCCAGTGGGACGACGTCACCAGGTCCGGCAGTTCGCGGTGGGCGGCCTCGGTGGCGTCCCGCGGCGCGTCGCCGAGCCGGGTCGCGACGACGACGAGCGGGTCGTGGCGGTCGGATCCGGGCCGGGCGCGGTACTCCAGGACCAGGTCGAGCAGGCGGGCACCGGCGGGGGAGTGCGTGTTGTCGAGCAGGGCGAGGGGCCGCGGGTCGCGGTTCAGGCGCTGCCACTTGCTGCGGGCGGCGGTGACGTCCTCCAGGAAGGCGTAGACGAGGGTCCGCTCGGCGGCGCCCCGGTAGTCGCCGCCGCGGTGGAACCACTCGGCGAGGCGGGCGAGGCCGTCGTGGCCCTGCGGGCCAACCGGCGCCGCGGCGGCGGCCTCGGGGCTCTCGGCGTACCGGTCCTGGTACCACTGGCGCAGCGGGGCGGCGCCGCGGGCGCGCGTGTACCGCTCGAAGTACTCGGCGAGCACGGCGTGGACGACGGCGTGCGCGTCGTGGCGTGCCCCCGCATGCGCTCCGCCGTCGAGACGCGCCCGCACCCGGGCGTCCCACCGCTGTCCGACGGCCGCCTCCGAGCCGGACTCCAGATGGCAGGCGATCAGGAGCCGGGCGATGCGCGCGGTGGCGCGGGCCCGCTCCTCGGGGCTGCCGCCGGGCCCGGCGTACCCGCCGAAGACGGCGGTCAGGCCCGGCAGGAGCAGCGGGAAGCGCCTGCTCAGATCGGGTGCGAGGGAGCGCACGAGCTCGGCGAGGAGCTCGACGACGAGCGCGGACGCGGCGGTGTCGACCAGGGCGAGCGGAAGGCGGCCGGAGTAGTGCTGCTCCAGGGCCTTCAGGACGGCGGTGCGGCCGAGGCCGTGCCTTCCGGTCAGCAGGACCAGCGGGAGGTCCTTGTCGTACTCCCAGGACACACGGGTGCGTTCGGCATAGGCGAGGCCGGTGAGGCGGGGGACGAGGGAGTGCAGGAGCGGGTCGCGTGCGTACAGCCGAGGCGTTTCGGATGTGTGCATCTCGCCGGATTCCGCTCCCGTCCTACGCCGCCTGCCGGTTTGGGCGCCCGCCCTCCTGTTCTTGCCGGTGTCAACTGGTCCGTTTCTTGCCGGTGTCAACTGCCGTGAGGGTGAACGAAGTTACACCCCTCACTATCCCCTGGCCAGGGCTTTCATGGCAGTCGAACGGGCATATTACGGCGGATTGGTGCCGCGGTGCGGTGTGCGACCTGCGCGGCGGCGGAGGCAGGGCCGTGGCCGGTTCATTACGGGCGCACGGGCTCAGTGGCGGGGGCGCACCGTCAGCTCCACGCCGGTGGGCGGCGCCCCGCTGACCTCGCCCGGGTAGTCGAGGCGCACCCGGCGCAGGGAGCGCAGGCCCGCCAGATGCACCAGGTCGACGGTGTCGAACTGCATCAGATGGATCTCTTCGAGCCCGGGCAGGCGCCGGGCTATGCGCCGTAGTGACACCGTTGCGCCGGTGCGCGAGCGGACTTCGAGGCGCGTCAGCTGAGGGATGCGCGCGCCCGGCGGGAACAGCATCATGCTCAGCTGCTCGTGCGAGAGCCGCAGCGTGCGCAGCGCGGGCAGGTCGGCCAGCAGGGCGTCCCAGTCGTCGGGCCGCAGCCGGTCGCTCGCGTTGTGCAGGCGCAGCTCCCGCAGTTCGGTCAGGGCCGTGATGGCGGCGAGCTCCACGGCGTCCGGCGGCAGCGCGAGCAGCCGCAGCGCGCCGGGCCGCGGCAGGTCGCGCAGGCCGCGCCAGGGCACCGCGGCGCCGAGCAGCAGCGAGTCGAGGCGCGGGCAGGCGGAGAGCCGGGCGAGGGGCTCCAGCTGGGGCAGGTCGGCGAGGGTGAGCCGGCGAAGCAGGGGAAGCCGGGTCAGGGGCGCGGTGTCGCTGATGGCCCGGCAGCCGTGCAGGGCGAGCGCCTCCAGGCCGGCGAACGCGGACAGGAAGCCGAGTCCGGTGAGCCGCATGTTGCCGCGCAGGCGCAGCTCGCGCAGCCCCTCGGGGTCCAGGGCGCCGACGATGTCCATCTCCGTGAAGTCGCCCTGGAGCACGACGCGTTCGTACCCGGACATGCTGCTCAGCGCCTTCAGCTCGGCCGCCGAGCGCACGGTGACGGCCTCGCCCGCGCCCGACGCCAGGAGCGGCTTGATGATCTCCTCGGCGTACTCGTCGGTGTCGAACCGGTCCCAGTGGGCGAGGAGCTGCGCCCGCACCGCGGGCTGCCGCGTCGTGCGGAAGTCGCGCAGGCGCGCGAGGGCCGCGTCGCCGCCGATGCGGCAGATCGCGTGCACGGTCGTCACCTCGCCGTCGCCGGTGAGGCTTTCGGCGTCGGGCAGCAGGCCGAGCAGCAGCGTGCCGGTCTCGGCCAGGGCCCGCGCCTCCCGCATGCTGCGCGGCGGGAGCAGCTGCGCGGCCCGCTCCTCGACGGTCGCGCGGACGTCCGGGTCGAGCCGGGTCGCCTGGTCGAGCGAGGCGAGGGCGAGCAGCCTGAGGCGGGTGCGCACGGTCTCGTCCTCCTCGCGGTCGGCCCGGCCGGTGAGGCGGGTCAGGAGGTCGGCGCGCTCGTCGGGCCGCGCCTGGGCGACGGCCATCTGCAGCACGTCCTCCCACTGGTCGAGGTGCGCGTGCCCGACGAGCGCCCCGACGTCGTGGTCCTCGAGAGCCGCCTTCGCGCCGAGGAAGTCCTGGAAGGTGCGGTGGATGAAGTCGACGGCACCCTCGAACGGCTCCCGCAGGATGCCCGAGCGGTCCAGGAGGAGCCGCAGCACGTCCTCCGCGGACCCGGCCCGCTCCAGCTGCGGCACCGAAGGGCGCAGGCGGTCCACGAGGTCGACGGCGTGCTGCCGCTCCAGGCGGGTGCGTTCGTTGCGGATCAGCCAGTAGGCGAGCCGCTTCAGGGGCTCCGTCGCCGACTTCTGGTCGAGCTTCGGCGGGCGTCTGCCGTACAGGTCGCGCTCGCGGTCGCGGCGCTCCAGGAGCATCGAGAGCGCCGCCTCGTACAGCGCGACCCTGCCCTGCGGCAGAAAGCCACGGCGCTCCCGGTGCAGCGCGCAGATCAGCGCGCACAGCAGCGGGTTGGTGGCGAGACGGCTCAGCTCGGGGCTCGCGCGCAGCGACCGCATCAGGGTGGCGCCGAGCTCGTCGTCCGCGCTCGCCGCCTCGTGCCAGCGCTGGATGAACCGGCGTACGTCGCCCGGCCGCATCGGCGTCAGCGTGAACTCGCGGAAGCCCTCGCGGCCCAGCCAGTCCCGGGGCAGCGCGGAGGGCCGGGTGGTGACGAGCCACAGGTTGCCCGGGAAGGCGGCCCGCAGCTTGGCGAGCCAGGTCCGCGCCCGCGGCCGCTCCGCCTCCGGGATCTCGTCGACGCCGTCGATCAGGAGCATGCCGCGCCCGGCCTGGAGGACCCGCACCGCCCACCCCTTGGGCTCGGTGCCCGTGAGCGGGCAGCCGATCCACTCCAGGAACCCGTCGGGCATGGGCAGTTCGGTGTCGTCGCGGGCCAGCGTGCGCAGCGGAAGCACGAACGGCACCCGCCCGAGGAGCTGCGGCAGATGGCCCGGCACCCGGTCCTGCTGGGCGGTGATGAGCGCGAGCCACTGCACGAGCGTCGTCTTGCCGGTCCCGGCGACACCGCGCAGCAGGACCCGGTCGTGCCCGGCGAGGGCCGCCTCGACGGGCCCCGCCGTGCGCTCCGACTCGGGGTCCGGCTCGACACCGCGCCCGTCGGCGTCGCCGTTGCCGGACCCGGGCACGGGCTCCGCCGGGTCGCGCGCGGGCACCGCCTCCAGGCTCAGGTAGGCGGTCTCCAGGGGCCAGGCCTGGCTCTGCGCGTCGTGCAGGTCGACGCCGTGGATGGTCAGGGTGCTGTGCTGGCTCACCACGTACCCGGCGTAGCGGCGCTCGAACTCGGTGTCCTCGGTGAGCGTCGCCGGCAGCCGTTCGAGCAGCACGCGCAGCTGCTCCTGCTGCTCGCTCAGGCCCCGGCGCAGCTCGATCTGCGTGCGCGCCTCGAAGCCGGGGCGCTTGCTCAACTCGTGGATCAGATGCAGGCAGGCGCTGACGAGCAGCCGGTCGTGCAGGTGCGCGGCCTGGGTGCTGAGCAGGGCGCGCGTCTCCGGCGGGCTGGCCCGGACCAGGGCCTGGGCGAGCTTCTCGGGGCCGAGGTCGAAGGCCTGGACGTCGTCCACGGCGAGGTCGCCAAGGGCGCGCAGGGTGTGGCCGAGCGCGTAGCCGACGGCGTTCTGCTCGTCCGGAGCGACCGGCGGGTCGTGCGGGCCCGCGGCGCGCACGGCGCGGCGCACCAGCTCCCGCGCGAGCTGATAGAGGTCGGCCTCACTGAGCGTGCGCTGGTCCCCGGCGAAGGACAGCAGCCGCCGCAGGCGCACGGGCCGTTCGCCGAACTCCGCGCCCGGTCCGGCCTTCGGCGGCAGCAGCAGCCGTTTGACGAGCGGCACCATCACCGACGCCGCGATCCGCAACCCCACCGTTCCGGCGTCCACCCGAGCCCCCATCCGTGAACGGAACGCACTAGGGAACCTTAGACGCTGAAAGGTCCGGGGCGCAGGGGGTCGTGAGCTGCGGCTCCCGGTGCGCGGAGCGGGGCCGGGCGCGCGCCCGGCAGGGCGGCAAGGGCGAGTCCGTCAAGACGTCAAGAAGGCACTACGGAGATCCACGCCCGTCGGGTTAGCCTCGCGTGGTGACGACATCTGCTGCACCGCGACGGACGCCGAGGCTCTACGGCATCAGTGACCTGCACGTTGCGTATCCCGAGAACAGGAAGTTCGTCGACGAGCTCTGGCCGGAACACGAGGGTGACTGGCTGATAGTCGCCGGTGACACGGCCGAGACGATGGCCGACATCGAGTGGTCCCTGCGCACGCTCGCCGAACGGTTCGACACGGTGATCTGGGCGCCCGGCAACCACGAGCTCTGGACGCCCCGCGACGACCCGAACCAGCTGCGCGGCGAGGCCCGCTACCGCCACCAGGTCGACCTCTGCCGCCAGTTGGGCGTGCACACCCCCGAGGACCCCTTCCTCGTGTGGCACGGCGAGGGCGGCCCCGTGACCATCGCGCCGCTGTTCCTCCTCTACGACTACACGTTCCGGCCCGCGGGCACGTACGGCAAGCGCGACGCCCTCGAAGTCGCGTACGAGACCGGCGTGGTCTGCACCGACGAGGTGCTCCTGCACCCGGACCCGTACCCGACCCGCGAGGACTGGTGCCGCGCCCGGGTCGCGCTCAGCAAGGAGCGCCTGGACGCGCTCGACCCCGAGATCCCGACGGTCCTGATCAACCACTGGCCCGTCGTGCGCGAGCCCACCCGCATCCTGCGCTACCCCGAGTTCGCCCTGTGGTGCGGCACGGAGGCCACCGCCGACTGGCCGGTGCGCTACAACGCGACGGCCGTCGTGTACGGCCATCTGCACATCCCGCGCACCATCTGGCACGACGGCGTCCGCCACACGGAGGTCTCCGTGGGCTACCCGCGCGAGTGGAAGCGCGAGAGGCACCCGAACCCGCGGCTCCACCAGATCCTGCCCGCGCCGGACGCCACGCCGGCGCGGTAGCACGGCCGGTCAGGAACCGACCCGGATGAGCTCCTTCTCGTAGGCGAAGATCACCGCGTGCACGCGGTTGCGGAGGCCCAGCTTCTCCATGATCTTCTGGATGTGGAACTTCACCGTGCTCTCGCTCAGGGCGAGTTCACCGGAGATCTCCGCGTTGCTGAACCCGCGGGTGAGCAGCCGGAAGACCTCCGTCTCCCGGTCCGTGAGGCGGCGCAGCGGGCCGTCGCCCGCGGCCGCGGGGCGGCGGGCGGGCAGGCCAGGGGGGCGGCCCGCCGCCGTCGCACGGACGGCGGCGGCCAGCTCCTCCGAGCCGCTGGCGCTGGACAGCATGGCCCGCACGCCGACGCGCAGGACCTGCCCGGCGGCGGCGTCCACGTTGTCGAGCAGGACGAGGACGTGGGCGGGCCGCGGCGGCACGGGCCGCGACAGGGCGCACACGCAGGCGAGGGCCTCCGCGGCGCCGGTGTGCGAGTTGATCACGACGACGTCCGGCCGCAGTTCGCGACATCGGGCCGCGGCGGCGGGGCCGTCCTCGGCGACCCCGACGACGGCGAGATCGGGACAGTCGTTGAGTATGGTGCGCAGCCCCGTCAGTGAGATGGGATGCGAATCCACCAGGAGGATCCTGGTGCGAGCCAAGCCTGACATCTGTTCCCCCGGTTGCTTGGACCGTTCGGCCGCTCCACGGCTTCGGGGTGCTGTTCCCGAGGACTCCCCGAGATTCCCCGAAGATATGGAACAGTTCCCCAGAATAGAGCCGCGGAAGGGGCCGACCGCATGGCAGACACGCGCGCACGTTTCACCGGTCGGGTCGCCGTCGTCACCGGCGGCGCGTCCGGCATCGGCGCCGCCACCGCCGTCCGCCTCGCCGACGAGGGCGCGGCCGTCGTCGTCGCCGACGTGGCCGCCGAGCGCGGCGACGCCGTCGCGGGCGGCATCCGGGACGCGGGCGGGCGCGCCGCGTCCGTCCGCGCGGACGTCGCCGACGCCGCCGACTGGGAGCGCGTGGTCGCCGCCGCGCACCGCTTCGGCCCCGTCGGGGTGCTCGTCAGCAACGCCTACGCGTCCGAGGTCACGCCCGCCCACACCATGACCCGACAGTCCTGGGAGCGCCAGCTCGCCGTCAACGTCACCGGCGCCTTCCTCGGCTTCAAGGCGGCCCTGCCCGATCTGCGCGCCCACCGCGGCGCCGTCGTCCTCACCTCGTCCGTCCACGCCCACAAGGGCATCCCGGGCCACCCCGCGTACGCGGCGAGCAAGGGCGCGCTGCTCTCGCTGTGCGGCCAGCTCGCCGTCGAGTACGGCCCCGAGGTCCGCGTCAACGCCGTCCTGCCGGGGCCGATCCTCACGCCCGCGTGGGAGAGGGTGCCGGACGAGGGACGTGAGCTCAGCGTCGCGGGCACGGCGGCGCGGCGCTTCGGCACGCCGGAGGAGGTCGCGGCGGCCATCGCCTTCCTCGCCGCGGACGAGGCGTCGTACGTCACCGGGGCGAGCCTGGTCGTCGACGGCGGCTGGAGCGTGGTGAAGGCGTCGGCCTGAGCCGGGGTCGGCTTGAGCGGGAGCCGGACGGGGCACCCGGGCCGGGAGCGAGAGGGGAAACCGTGAGGATCACCCGTGTCGAGACCTTCCTCGTCCCGCCGCGCTGGCTCTTCTGCCGCGTCGACACCGACGACGGTGTCGTCGGCTGGGGCGAGCCCGTCGTCGAGGGCCGCGCCGAAGTGGTGCGGGCCGCCGTGGACGTCCTCGCCGAACACCTCGTCGGACAGGACCCGTTGCGTGTCCAGGACCACTGGCAGGTGCTCAGCAAGGGCGGCTTCTACCGCGGCGGCCCGGTGCTCTCCAGCGCCGTCGCGGGCCTCGACCAGGCGCTGTGGGACATCGCGGGCAAGACGTACGGGGCGCCGGTGCACGCCCTGCTCGGGGGACCGGTGCGGGAGCGGGCGCGGGTGTACGCGTGGGTGGGCGGCGACGAGCCCGCGCGCCTCGCGGAGCAGATCGCCGAGCAGGTCGAGGCGGGCTTCACGGCGGTGAAGATGAACGCGGCCGGGGCGACGTCGCCGATCACCACGCCCGCGGAGACGGCGGCCGTCGTCGCCCGCGTCGCCGTCGCCCGCGAGGCCCTCGGACCGCACCGGGACGTCGCCGTCGACTTCCACGGCCGCTTCACCCCCGCGAGCGCACGCCGCGTCCTGGCCGAACTCGCCCCGCTGCACCCGCTGTTCGCGGAGGAGCCGCTCCTGCCCGACCAGGCGCAGCTGCTGCCCGGCCTGGTCGCGGCGAGCCCCGTACCGATCGCGACCGGTGAACGCCTCTACTCCCGCGCCGACTTCCTGCCCGCGCTGACCGCGGGCATCGCCGTCGCGCAGCCCGACCTGTCGCACGCGGGCGGCATCACGGAGGTGGTGCGGATCGCCGCGCTCGCCGAGACGTACGGCGCGCTCCTCGCCCCGCACTGCCCGCTCGGCCCGATCGCCCTCGCCGCGAGCCTCCAGGTCGCCTGGGCGACCCCCAACTTCCTGATCCAGGAGCAGAGCCGCGGCATCCACTACAACAGGACCGCCGACCTGCTGTCGTACGTCGTCGACACCGAGCCGTTCCGCTTCACCGACGGCCACGCGCACCGCACGACCCTGCCCGGACTCGGCGTCGAGGTCGACGAGGCGGCGGTGCGGGCGGCCGACCGGCGCGGGCACTCCTGGCGCAATCCGGTGTGGCGCCGGCCGGACGGAGCGTTCGCGGAGTGGTGAGGCCGCCTGGAAGACGTCTGGAACCCGCCTGGAAACGGTGAAAGCTGCCTGGAACGGGGTCTGTTGACGCAGCGGGCGGCGCACCTACCCTGGTAGCCGCCCGAGGGGGGAGCCCGCATGAGCGAACGCACCCAGGACCATGGACCCGGCCGGCGCCCCGCGGGGCCCGGCAAGGGGGAGCGCGTCGCCGACTGGGCGGACGGCCGCCTCGGCATCCACACCCTCGCCAGGTCCCAGATGCGCAAGATCTTCCCGGACCACTGGTCGTTCATGTTCGGCGAGATCTGCCTCTACAGCTTTCTGATCCTCATCCTCACCGGCGTCTGGCTGACCCTGTTCTTCGAGCCGAGCGGCCTCGAGGTGGAGTACAACGGCACGTACGAGCCGCTCAAGGGCGTCCTGGTGACCCGCGCCTACGAATCCACCGTCGACATCAGCATGGAGGTGCGCGGCGGGCTGCTCATCCGGCAGATCCACCACTGGGCGGCGCTCGTCTTCGTCGCCGGGATGCTCGTGCACATGATGCGGGTGTTCTTCACCGGCGCCTTCCGCAAGCCGCGCGAGATCAACTGGCTGTTCGGCTGGACCCTGCTGATGCTCGGCCTGCTCACCGGCCTCACCGGCTACTCGCTCCCCGACGACCTGCTGTCCGGCACCGGCGTGCGCTTCGCGCAGGGCGCGATCCTGTCGATCCCCGT
The DNA here is from genome assembly GCF_042740445.1 of Streptomyces sp. NPDC059003. NCBI lineage: Bacteria > Bacillati > Actinomycetota > Actinomycetes > Kitasatosporales > Streptomycetaceae > Streptomyces > Streptomyces sp. NPDC059003. The sequence continues at coordinate 29,993 of NZ_JBHYJH010000067.1, forward strand.
CGTGGGGACGTACCTCTCCTTCTTCCTCTTCGGCGGCGAGTTCCCCGGCCACGACATCATTCCGCGCCTGTTCGCCGTGCACGTCCTGCTGCTGCCCGGCATCATGCTGGGCCTGGTGGTCGCCCATCTGATCCTGGTCTTCTACCACAAGCACACCCAGTTCGCGGGTCCTGGACGGACCGAGAAGAACGTCGTCGGCGCGCCCTTCATGCCCATCTACATCGCCAAGGCGGGCGGCTTCTTCTTCCTGGTCTTCGGCGTCCTCGCCCTGATGGGCGCGGTCGCGACCATCAACCCCGTGTGGGCGCTCGGCCCCTACCGGCCCGATCTGGTCGGCACCGGCGCTCAACCCGACTGGTACCTCGGCTTCTCCGAGGGCCTGATCCGGGTGATGCCCAGCTGGGAGATCAACGCCTGGGGCCACACCCTGGAGCTGGGCGTCTTCATCCCCTTCGCGCTGTTCCCGCTGATCCTCACGGTCATCGCGGTGTACCCGTTCGTCGAGGCCTGGGTCACCAAGGACAAGCGTGAGCACCACATCGCGGACCGGCCGCGCAACGCGCCCGTGCGCACCGGCTTCGGCGTGGCCTGGCTGACCCTGTACGGCGTCCTCATGGTCGGCGGCGGGAACGACCTGTGGGCCACGCACTTCCACCTCTCCATCAACGCGATCACCTGGTTCGTGCGGATCGCCTTCTTCGTCGCCCCGCCCCTGGCCTTCTTCGTCACCCACCGCATCTGCCTCGGCCTGCAGCGGCGCGACCGCGAGAAGGTGCTGCACGGCCGCGAGAGCGGCACCATCAAACGCCTTCCGCACGGCGAGTACATCGAGGTCCACACGCCGCTCACCCAGGCCGAGCGCTACACCCTGACCGCCCACGAACAGCCCGAGCCGTACGCCCTCGCCCCGCTGGTCGACGCGAACGGCGTGGCCCGCAAGGTCCCCCGCGCCGAACGCCTCCGCGCCCGCCTGTCCCGCGCGATGTACGGCCCGGGCACCCACATTCCGAAGGCGACGGTGGAGGAGTACCGCCGGATCCGGAGCGGGGACGGGCACCACTGAACCGATGGCGTTGACCGACGGCGTTACGGGAGGGCCAGCTCCCGCAGCCAGGTCGGGTGGACCGCGCCCATGCCCACGCCCGTGGGGGCGGGGAGGGGGCCGTGGGTGAGGTACTCCTCGCGGTAGCGGTGGCAGTCGCGGTGCCAGATGTAGATGCCCGCCATCCAGTTCTTCAGCGTCCGCACATGGGCGTCGAGGGCCGCGCGGGCCTCCCCGTCGAGGTCGAAGTCGGCGTGCAGGAGAGGGAGTTCGTGGTCGACGACGTGCTGGAACTGCCGCAGGCGTGACGTCATCAGGTCGTCGACGATCGCGAGGGCCGTGGGGTAGTCGCAGTCGAAGAAGTTCTGCACGACGAGGACGGCGTTGTGGACCTCGCCCTCGTACTCGATCTCCTTCTGGTAGGAGAAGACGTCGTTCATGAGGCCGGCGTAGTCGGCGGCGGCGTTCTCCAGGCTGCGCAGGGGGCCGCTGTCGTAGATCTCCCGCGGGAGCTTCCCGCCGTGGCCGAAGTGGCTGAGGCGCATGGTGAAGTCCGCGCCGAAGGTGTGGCGGCGCATCTCGATGTAGTCGACGGGCTCCGGGATGCGGTGCTGCGCCTGGTTGGCGAGCTCCCACAGCCAGCTGTCCGTCATGGCGACCAGGGAGCGGCGCAGCGCGGCGCGCTCCTCGGCGGCCATCGGCGCCGTGGTGCGCGTCCAGAGGTCGGCGAGGCCGCGCTCCAGGGCGTTGAGCGGCGGGGGCGCGGGGGTGGCGGTGAGGGGCATGAAGAGCGGGAGGCGTTCGGTGCACACCTTCGCGCCGAGGAGGTCGCGGGTCCTGCCGAACACGGCGGGGTAGTAGTCGTCCCCGTACGTCCCCCACGTCAGCCAGCACGTGTCGAGGTCCAGCTGGTCGGGTGTCGCGTCCGGGCGCAGGCCCGCCGCGCACAGCGCGAAGTCGAACCCGGTGAGCTTGCGCGCGTCCCAGACGTGCGACGCGGGCACGCCCGGCTGCGGCTCCAGCATCCCCATGCGCGCGGCCCAGTCGACGACCGTGCGCCGTGCGTGGGCGAGGTGCGGGCTGAGCGTCGTCGTGAACGGCAGGTCGAAGGAGGGCAGCAGGGACGGGCCGACGCGCTGGAACGGGACGTGCGTGAAGCGGCGCGCGCGCCGGGCGCCCGTCGCGGTCATCAGCGCCTTGATGCCCGCGGCCGACGTGCCGAGGCCGGTCGGGCCCGTGAGCGGCGACGCGCGGTCGACGGCGCCCTCGTTCATGTAGCGGCTGGAGCGCAGGTGCCACTCGTGGCAGCCCGACTGCCAGTCCTGGAGGCCCTTCACGTACGTGACGACGTCGGCGCACTCCCGCGGCGGCAGCGCCTTCTCCGCGAACAGCGGCGCCAGTTCGGTGAGCGCGGTGTCCTCGAACTGCTGCATGCGCGAGGTGAGCAGGTCGTTCACGGACTCGGCGGCCTCCTGCGTGGTGCAGCCGAGGAAGGTCTCAAGGACCAGGACGCCATTGCTGAGCTCGCCCTCGTCCTCGATCTCGCGCTGGTACGAGAACAGGTCGTTGCGCAGGTGCACGGCGTCCGAGAACGTGTCCTTCAGCACCCGCAGCGGCCTGGACCCGGCCACCGCGGACGGCACTTCGGCGCCCGCCGCGTACTCGACGAGGCCCGCGGACCACGGCGCGCCGCCGACCTTGCGGCGCATCTCGATGTACTCGACGGGGTTCGCGACGCGGTTCGCGTTGATGTTGGACAGCTCCCACAGCGACTCGTTGAGGAGGTTGCGGGTGCTCTCCGCGAAGCGGGCGCGCCAGTCGAGGGACATGCCGGGCACTGTGCGCGTCCACAGGTCGGCGAGGCCCGCCTCCACCGGGTTCGTCGGCTCCGGCATGGGCGCCGAGAGGTCCATCGGCATGAAGGCGGGCAGGCGGTCGAGATAGGCCTTGCCGCCCTTGCGGTCCTGGCTGCGCTTGAACAGCTCCAGGAAGTGGTCGTCGAAGAAGAACACCCACACGTACCAGTCGGTCACCAGGGACAGCGCGGGCCCGTCGCAGTCCGGGTGGGTGTACGCGCACAGCAGCGCGTAGTCGTGCGCGTCCAGGTCGGCCTGCTCCCAGACGCCGGAGCCCTCCAGCATGCCCAGCCTCCGGGCCCACTCCCGGGAGTGCGAACGTGCCTCTTCCACATGGGGGTTGAGGCGCGCGGGGTGCACCATGTAGAAGTCCGGCAGTTCGAAGGGCTGTGACGGCTGCGGCATCCGGCGGTCTCCTCAGGTCATGCGGGGGCGTGCGGGCAGCCGAGCACTACCCCACTTGCGCCGCCCGATGCGCGCGGGCGCCCCCGGTCACACCATCGCGTGATACGCCAGGCTCGATGTGCCGTGTTCGTCAAACACCCGTACGACTACGGGGTGGTGAGGGTGGCAGGCCCGGCGTCGACGTCCGACGCGATCCCGGCCGCCGCCAGGTCCGCGGCCGTGAGCCCCGCCGCGTCCAGGTCCGCCGCTGTGATCCCGGCCGCGTCCAGGTCCGCCGCCGTGAGCTCGCCCACGGCCGCCGCGCGGACCGCCGCCACCCGGCCCGCGAGCCGCTGCCGCTGGGCGGTGAGGCGGGCGATCTCCGCGTCGAGCTGCCCGATGCGCTGCTCCGCGACCCCGGGATCGAGCCCGCACCTCATGCGCCCCGCCTCACCGGGCAGCGGCAGGCCGTCGTCGCCGAGGCGGTCGAGGCCGTCCGCGCAGCCGCGGAGGTCCTCGACCGTCAGGCCGAGCGCGAGCAGCTGCCGGATGACGCGGACGCGGGTCACGTCGCGCGGCCCGTACACCCGCTGCCCCGTGGCGGTGCGGTGCGGCGGGCGGAGCAGCCCGCGCTCCTCGTAGAAGCGCAGCGCCCTCGGCGTCGTCCCCGCGGCCGCCGCCGCGTCGCCGATCCGCATCCGTCCTCCTCGCCGACCGGGCCGCCGCGCGGGCTCAGGACCCCTACAGCTCGACGACCACGGTCCCGGTGTGCCGTCCCTCGAACACCTCGGCCAACGCGGCCGGCGCGGCCGCCATTCCCGCGACCCGCACCACCGGGAAGCTGATCGCGCCCGAGCGCAGCCAGGCCCCGAACCGCTCCAGCCACTCGGCGAGCTCCTCGGGGTCGGTGGGCGTGCCCGTGCCGCGCAGCGTGATCCGCTTGAGGATCAGCTGGAAGGAGTCGAGCTCGACGGGCGCGCCGGTCCCGGCGAGCTCGGGCGCCAACTGCCCCGACAGGGCGCCGACGAGGGCGAACCGCGCGCCCTCGCGGGCCGCGCCGACCGCCGCGCGCAGCTCGTCGCCGCCGACGTTGTCGAAGACCACGTCGACGCCGTCGGGCGCGGCCTTCGCCAGCTGCTCGGCCAGCGGCCCGGCGCCGCGCCGCACCACGGCGTCGTAGCCGAGCTCGTCCGTCATCCACGCGGCCTTGTGCGCGGAGCCCGTGCTGCCGATGACGCGGCCCGCGCCGAGCAGCCGCGCGATCTGCCCCGCCAGGGAGCCGACGGAGCCCGCCCCGCCGGACACGAACACCGTGTCACCGTCCCGCACTTGGACGGTCCTGGTCAGCGCGTGGTACGCCGTCAGGCCCTGGGCGAGGTGGGCGACCGGGTCGGGCAGCGCGTCACCGAGGGGGCGGCACAGCGCGACGGGGACGGCCGCGTACTCGCGCCAGCCCTGGTAGTGGTACACGCTCTCGCCGACGCGCGGGCCGCCGTCGGCGGGCGCCGCGACGACCTCGCCGACGGTGGCGCCGAACAGCGGGTCGCCGACGCCGATCGGCGGGAACGGCGCGCCGGGGATGCCGCCGCCGATGAGCGTCCGCAGGGCCGCCGAGACATGGAAGTACCGGTTCCGGACGAGTACTTCGCCGTCACCGGGGGTGGGGAGCGGCGCTTCGACGACCTCGAAGTGCCGCGCCTGCGGCAGGCCGTCGGGGAGGGCGGCGAGCCGCACTTCGCGGGAGGCGGCGGGGAGTCGGGAGGAAGTGGACATGGTGGCTCCTTGAGGTGAAGGGAGAGTCGGCAGGGTCGACGAAGGGGGATCCGTCGGTACGCCCACCGGGAGCCGCGAAGCTAACTCTTGACGTACGGGTCAGGGGCAAGCCCGGCACCACGTCGCAACCATGACTGATGCGTCAGTCAGGATCTCAATCGCTGTGATGTACGGGAGACAATGGCGCCTGTGTTGTGCTGAGCTCAATACGCGGGTACCGTGCACGGCCATGGAGCACGACCCCGAGGTCCCCACCCGTGTCCGCGCGGTGATCGCCGCCGCAGGCGTGACCCAGCGCGAGTTCGCCCGCCGCATCGTCATGGACCCGTCGAAGCTGTCCCGCTCCCTGGGCGGCACCCGCCGGTTCACGGCGGCGGAGCTGGCCCGCATCGCCGACGAGGGCGGCGTCGACGCGGGCTGGCTGCTCGGGGCCCGCGGCACCGCACCCGCGCCCCGGCCCCCCACGCGGCGCACCGGCCCCGGTGCCCCGCCCGAGGGCCGCCCCCTCCAGATCGTCCGCGAGACCGTCCGCCTCATCGCCGCACACGGCTTCCACGCCGTCCGCGTCCAGGACATCGCCCAGGCCTGCGCAACCAGCACCGCCGCGATCCACTACCACTTCCCGGGCCGCGCCGACCTCCTCGAAGCCGCCGTGCGCTGGTGCATGGACGAGGACACCGCGCGCCGGGCCGCCCACCTCGCGGACGCCGCCGACGCCGCCGGCGAACTGCGCCAGCTCATCGAGCTCCAGACCCCGCGCAGCGCCCAGCAGCGCGACCAGTGGACCGTCTGGCTCGACCTGTGGGCCGAGGCCGCGCGCTCCACCGACATCGGCCGCCTGCACGCCGACTACTACCGGCAGTGGCGGGCCACCGTCGCCGACGTCATCCGCCGCGGCGTCGCACAGAAGGTGTTCCGGGCCGTCGACCCGGACGCCGCCGCGCTGCGCCTGACCGCCCTCATCGACGGCCTCGCCACCCAGGTCCTCGCCGCCGCCCCGGAAGGCCCCGGGCCCGACGACATGCGCGCGGCGCTGCTCGCGTACGTCGACGCGACGCTGACCGCGACGGCGCGCTGACCCGCGTACACCACGAGCCGAACCGCGTACACGACGCGCACCACCCCCTCCACCCACGAAGGGAGTTCACCCATGCCCGTGAACGAGAACGTCATCATCACCTGCGCCCTCACCGGCGCCGGCGACACCGTCCGCAAGAGCCCCCACGTGCCCGTCACGCCCGAGCAGATAGCGAAGGACGCCGTCGCGGCCGCCGAGGCCGGGGCCGCCGCCGTCCACATCCACGTCCGCGACCCGGAGACCGGCGCCCCGTCCCGCGACCCGCGCCTGTACCGCGAGGTCGTCGAGCGCGTGCGGGAGACCGGCACCGACGTCGTCATCAACCTCACCGCGGGCATGGGCGGCGACCTGGTCATCGACCCGGACGAGCCGCTCACGCACCTCCCGGGCACCGACCTCGTCGGCGGCCTCGACCGGCTCCCGCACGTCGAGGACCTGCTGCCCGACATCTGCACGCTCGACTGCGGCTCCCTCAACTTCGGGGACGGGTCGAACCTCTACGTCTCCACGCCCGACATGCTGCGCGCAGGCGCCCGGCGCATCCAGGAGCTCGGCGTGCGGCCCGAGCTGGAGATCTTCGACACCGGGCAGCTGTGGTTCGCCAAGCAGCTCCTCGCCGAGGGCCTGCTCGACCAGCCGACCGTGTTCCAGCTGTGCATGGGCGTCCCGTGGGGCGCGCCCGCCGACCCCGGCGTGCTGCAGTCGATGGTGAACATGCTTCCCGACGGCGCCCGGTGGGCCAGCTTCGCGCTCGGCCGCCTGCAGATGCCGTGGGTCGCCCAGTCCCTGCTGCTCGGCGGCCACGTCCGCGTGGGCCTGGAGGACAACCTCTACCTCGGCAAGGGCAACAAGGCCACCAACGCCCAGCTCGTCGAGCGGGCCGTACGGATCGTCGAGAGCCTCGGCTCTCGCGTCGCCACTCCCGACGAGGCCCGTGAGCAGCTCGGCCTCAAGCCCCGCGCGTAAACGTCCCGTCGGACTGCGTTGCGACTTGTCTGCGGGTCCGCTGTGGCTGGTCGCGCAGTTCCCCGCGCCCCTTCGGGCGCTACCCCCCTGCAGCATGGAGAGGAAGCCCACCACCATGACCACCCTCACCCCCGAAGACGTACGCCGCGTCGCCTGCGTCGGCGCCGGTGTCATCGGCGGCGGCTGGGCCGCCCACTTCCTTGCCCGGGGCTACGACGTGACCGCATGGGACCCGGCGCCCGACGCCGAGGAGCGGCTGCGCCGTCTCGTCGACGCCGCCTGGCCCGCCCTCACCCGGCTCGGCCTCGCCGACGGCGCGTCCCGGGACCGGCTCACCGTCGCCGCGACCCTCGAAGAGGCCGTCGCCGACGCCCAGTTCGTGCAGGAGAGCGCGCCCGAGAAGCTGGAGCTCAAGCGGGACCTGCTGACCCGGCTCGACGCCGCCGCGCCCGCCGGGGTCGTCATCGCCTCCTCCACCTCCGGCTACCCGATGACCGACATGCAGACCGAGGCCGCGGACCCCGGCCGTCTCGTCGTCGGCCACCCCTTCAACCCGCCCTACCTGATCCCGCTCGTCGAGGTCGTGGGCGGCGAGCGGACCGACGCCGCCGCCGTGGCCTGGGCGTCCCGGTTCTACGAGGTCGCGGGCAAGTCCGTGATCACCATGGACCGCGAGGTGCCCGGCTTCATCGCCAACCGCCTCCAGGAGGCCCTGTGGCGCGAGGCCCTGCACATGGTCGCCAACGGCGAGGCCACCGTGCGCGAGATCGACGCCTCCATCACCGAGGGCCCCGGCCTGCGCTGGGCGTTCATGGGCCCCATGCTCACCTTCGCGCTCGCGGGCGGCGAGGGCGGCATGGCGCACATGCTCGACCACTTCGGCCCGTCCCTGAAGTCCCCCTGGACCCGCCTCGAAGCGCCCGAACTCGACAAGGAGCTCTACGACGCGGTGGTCTCCGGCTGCGACGAGGCCGCCGCGGGGCGCACCATCGCCGACCTCGTCGCCGAGCGCGACCAGGGCGTCATCGACGTACTCCGGGCCACGGGGCGGCTGCCCCGCCAGTTGCCCCGCCAGGGGGAGGAGCGCGCATGAGCCTGCCCCTCTTCCGGGAGACCGTCCGCCCCGAGTGGATCGACTACAACGGCCACCTGAGCGAGGCCTTCTACGTCCTCGTCTTCGGGCACGCCACCGACGCCCTCATGGACGCGACGGGCCTGGACTCCGCGTATCGCGAAGCCACCGGCTGTTCGCTCTACACGGTCGAGGCCCACGTGCGCTATCTGCGGGACGTCGGCGAGGGCTCCCACCTGGGGGTCCGCACCCGCGTGGTCGGCGCGCACGCGAAGAAGCTGCACTTCACCCACGAGATGTACGTCGTCGACGGCCCCGCCGCCGACCCGGCGCCCGGGGCCGCGCCCGTCGCGACGACCGAGCTTCTCGCGCTCCACGTCGACCAGGAACAGGGCCGCTCGGTGCCGTTCCCCGGCCCTGTGCGGGAGCGGCACGAGGAACTGGTCGAGGAGGCCGCGGAGTGGGTGGGCAGGGCGGTCGGCGCGCGACCCGCCCGAGGTGGTAGGAGTAGCGGTTGAACGTTCACTGGTAGCGCGGGCAAGGTGGTGCAGACGTGAGGTTGACGATTCTCGGCGGTGGCGGTTTCCGCGTCCCCCTGGTCTACGGGGCGCTGCTCCGCGACCACGCCGAGGGCAGGGTCACCGAGGTGGTCCTGCACGACGTGGACGCCGCCCGCCTCGACGCGATCGCGCGCGTCCTCGCCGAGCAGGCCGCCGGAGTGCAGGACGCCCCGGCCGTGCGGGTCACCACCGACCTCGACGAGGCGCTGCGCAGCACCGACTTCGTGTTCTCAGCGATCCGCGTCGGCGGGCTCGCGGGGCGGGCCGCCGACGAGCGCGTCGCCCTCGCCGAGGGCGTCCTCGGGCAGGAGACCGTCGGCGCGGGCGGCATCGCGTACGGCCTGCGCACGGTGCCCGTCGCCGTCGACATCGCCCGCCGCGTCAAGCGCCTCGCGCCCGACGCGTGGGTCATCAACTTCACCAACCCCGCGGGCCTGGTGACCGAGGCGATGTCCCGGCACATCGGCGACCGCGTCATCGGCATCTGCGACTCGCCGGTGGGCCTCGGCCGCCGCGTCGCGCACCTCCTCGGCGTGGCGCCGGAGCGGGCCTGGATCGACTACGTCGGCCTGAACCACCTCGGCTGGCTGCGCGGCCTGGAGGTCGCGGGCCGCGACCTGCTCCCGGTGCTGCTCGCCGACCGCGACCTGCTCGGCTCCTTCGAGGAGGGCAAGCTGTTCGGCGCCGACTGGCTGCAGTCCCTCGGCGCCATCCCGAACGAGTATCTGCACTACTACTACTTCAACCGCGAGACCGTCGCCGCCTACCAGCGGGTCGAGCGGACGCGCGGCGCGTTCCTGCACGACCAGCAGGCCCGCTTCTACGAGACGATGCGGAACCCGGCCACCCCCGCCCTGCGGACCTGGGACGACACCCGCGCCGAGCGCGAGGCCACGTACATGGCGGAGAACCGGGAGGCGTCCGGCGCGGGCGAACGCGCCCCGGACGACCTGGAGTCCGGCGGCTACGAGCAGGTCGCCCTCGCCCTGATGCGGGGCATCGCCCGCAACGAGCGGACGACCCTGATCCTCAACGTCCGCAACCGCACCACGCTGTCGGCGCTCGACGCGGACGCCGTCATCGAGGTGCCGTGTCTGGTCGACGCGGGCGGCGCGCGCCCGGTGTCCGTCGCCCCGCTGCCGGGGCACGCCACGGGCCTGGTGTGCGCGGTCAAGGCGGTCGAGCGCGAGGTGCTCGCCGCGGCGGAGAGCGGGTCGCGGGCGACGGCCGTCAAGGCGTTCGCGCTGCACCCGCTGGTCGACTCGGTGACGGTGGCCCGCCGCCTGCTGGACGGCTACCGCGGGGAGCACCCGGGGCTCGCGTACCTGCGGTGACGCGGGCCCCCTGGCACCGCCGGGAGCACGCCTGACATGATCACGGAATGCACTCCCTGCCGTCCCCCGCCGCCCGTCCCTGCACCCTGGTCGTGTGCCGGGGCTGCTGCTGCGGCGACGCGGTCAAGCACCCCGGCACCGACCACGAGGGGCAGTTGGCGCGGCTGCGGGCGGCGGCCGAGCGGTCCGGCGGGCGGTTCGCGGTCCGCACGAGCGACTGCCTCGGCCCGTGCGGTCAGGCCAACATCGTCGTCGTGCAGCCGTCACGGCAGGGGCGGTTGAACGGCGGCAGGCCCGCCTGGGTGGGCTTCACCCTGGACGACGCCTCCGTGGACGAGATCCTCGCGTGGGCCGAGGCGGGCGGCCCCGGACTAGCGGAGCCGCCGGTCACCCTCACGCTGCAACTCGTCGAGCCGCAGCGGGGAAAGGCATAGGCCGCGACCGGCGCGCGGCCCGCGACGGCATCACGCGGGCGCGAGCACCTGGTCGATGAAGCCGCCCAGATTCCGTACCGTGCGCTCGTTCTGCTCCTCCAGGGACAGGCTCTCCTCGAAGCGCCGCGCGAGGGCGGACGTCTTCTTGCCCCGTACGTACAGCGAGCAGGCCAGGTCCGCGCAGATGTACAGGCCCACGGAGTTGCCCTGGCGGCCCGCCTCGCCCGCGCGGGGCGCGACGAGCAGGGTGATGCCGCTGCCCGCCTGGGGCGTCACGCACACCGAGCAGATGCTGGACTTCAGCGCGGTGCGCTTGACGCCGCTGGAGGCGCGCAGCGCGACGCCGACGAGACCGCCGTCGCGCTCCACCACGACATAGCCCCGCTCCGGCGCCTTCGGGTCGCGCCAGCCCAGGAAGTCCAGGTCGGACCAGGGAGTCTCGGCGAACCCCACGGGCAGCGTGAGCCGACGGGCCTCGCCCTTGGAACAGTTCACCAACGAGGCACGGATGTCTTTTTCGCCCAGGGGATTCATGGCCCGGACGCTATCAACGGGCCCTGACCTGCGTCGTCCCATTATTTTCCGCGCCCGGGCCCGATCCCGCGCGAGGTGGCGCCGCGGCGCGGAACACCAGGGTGCGGCGCAGCCGGAAGCCGAGGGACTCGTACAGCCGGATCGCCCCGGTATTGCGCGCCGCCGTGTGCAGGAAGGGGATCTCACCGCGCTCCCTGATGCCGTACGCGACGGCGAGCACGAGCCGCGTCGCCAGGCCGCGCCCCCGGTACGCCGGATCCGTGCAGACCGCGCTGATCTCCGTGAAGCCCGGCGGGTGCAGGCGCTCCCCGGCCATCGCGACGAGGGCGCCGCCGTGCCGCAGCCCCAGATAGGTGCCGAGCTCTATGGTGCGCTCCAGGAACGGGCCGGGCTGGGCGCGCGCGACCAGGTCGAGCATCTCGGGCACGTCGTCCGGGCCGAGCCGCACCGCCTCCGCGTCGGGCACGGCCGCGACCCCGTCGTCGACGAGCTGCACCCCCGCCGTGTCGAACGTGAGCTCCCAGCCGTCCGGCAGGCGTGCCCCGACCCCCGGCAGCGGTATGTCGCCGTCGGCCCCCGCGAGCGCGGCGAGGTCCGCCCAGTCGCGGGCGTCGGGATCGGCAGGGAGCCCCAGCCACGGTGAGACGTCGGCGGGGTAGCGCACGACGCGCCCGCGCCGCTCGGCGAAGCGGGCGTGCGGGCCCGTCAGGGAGGCGTACCCGGGGTTGTCCAACGGATGGTCCCGCGTCGTGGTGGTGGCCGCGTCGACGCCCGCGGCGGCCGTCTGCTCCGTCACGCGCTGGCCTCGGCCTCGACCTCGATCACGACCTTGCCGAGCGCGTGCCCGGTCTCGACCGCGCGCAGCGCCTCACCGGCCCGCTCCAGCGGGTAGGTGGCCGTGATGTGCGGCCGCAGCACGCCCGCCGCGGCGAGCGAGGCCACCGCGTCGAGCACCGCTCCGGTCCGCGCCCGCGCGACGGGGGCGCCGCCGAGCTCGCCCACGATCTGCTTGCCGCCCGCGGTGATGAGCTTCGTGCGGTCGGCCACCAGGTCCGCGACGGCCCGCAGGTGGTCGCCGCCGACGAGGTCGAAGACCGCGTCCACGCCGTCCGGCGCCACGGCGCGGACCCGCTCCGCCACGTCGGGCCCGGACGCCACATGGGTCACGCCGAGCGACTCGACGTACTCCCGCTTGGCCTCGCTCGCCGTGCCGATGACGCGTATGCCCTCGTGCAGCGCGAGCCGCGCCGCGCTGCCGCCCACACCGCCGCCGACGCCCGTGACCAGGAGCGTCGAACCGGCGGGCAGCGCCAGTTGGCGGATGCCGTCGTACGCGGTCGCCGCCGCGACCGGCAGCGCTGCGGCCTCCGCGAAGGACAGGCCGTCCGGCTTGTGGGCGGCTATCGCGGCGGGCAGGAGCGTGTACGCGGCGTACCCGCCCGTGAGCGTCGACCCGAACACCGCGTCGCCGACGGCGAAACCCTCGACTCCGGGGCCGACCCGCTCGACCACGCCCGCGGCCTCGCTGCCGAGGACCTCCGGCAGTTCGGCGGGCGCCTGTCCCGGCCTGCGGTAGCCGCTCCGCAGCTTGTGGTCCACGGGGTTGACGCCCGCCGCCCGCACGGCGATCAGGAGCTCGCCCGGGCCGGGGTCCGGGACCTTCCGGTCGATCAGGGCCTCCACCTCGGGCCCGCCGTGCCGGGTGTATGCGTACGCCTTGGCCATGTGTGCCTCGCTCTCTGCCGGAAGATCCCGTCGTGAAGATCACGCCTCAACGGTCTCAAGGCGGAGCGCACCGTCGGCATTCCGTCGCGGGGGAGTGTTCACGAGGCGGCAATGTTGTGCCGGGTGTTGTCCTCCGCTTCACTTCACCGACACCGAACCGCCCGGCCCTTCCCTCACCCTTGCTCCGCTTGGCACACTGCACCCGCCCCGTCGCCCCCCACTTCACGCGAGGTCACTTCCCCATGCCTGAACTCAACCGGCGCCGCTTTCTGCAACTGGCCGGCGGCACCGCCGCGCTCTCGGTGCTCTCGGAGAGCATCAGCCGTGCCGCGTCGCTGCCCGCGCGGCGCGGTGCGGGCTCCATCGAGGACGTCGAGCACATCGTCGTCCTCATGCAGGAGAACCGTTCCTTCGACCACTACTTCGGCTCCTTGAAGGGCGTACGCGGCTTCGGCGACCCGAGGCCCGTGACGCTGCCGAGCGGCAAGCCGGTCTGGCACCAGCGGGGCGGCGGCAAGGAGGTCCTGCCGTTCCACCCGGACGCGGACAACCTGGGCATGCAGTTCATCGCGGGCCTCGACCACGACTGGGCGGGCGGCCACAAGGCGTTCAACAACGGCGCGTACGACCAGTGGATCCCCGCCAAGTCCGAGCGGACGATGGCCTACCTCACGCGCGGGGACATCCCCTTCCACTACGCGCTCGCCGACGCGTTCACGGTCTGCGACGCCTACCACTGCTCGTTCATGGGGGCCACCGACCCCAACCGCTACTACATGCTGAGCGGATACGTCGGCAACGACGGCACGGGCGGCGGGCCCGTCCTCGGCAACCAGGAGGCCGGGTACGGCTGGACGACGTACGCCGAGCGCCTGGAGAAGGCCGGGATCTCCTGGAAGGTGTACCAGGACATAGGCGACGGTCTGGACGCGGCGGGCAAGTGGGGCTGGATCGAGGACGCCTACCGGGGCAACTACGGCGACAACTCCCTCCTCTACTTCAACACCTTCCGCAGCGCCAAGCCCGGCGACCCGCTCCACGACAAGGCCCGCACCGGCACGAACGTCAAGGCGGGCGACGGCTACTTCGACGTCCTGAAGGCCGACGTCCAGGCGGACCGGCTGCCCAAGGTCTCCTGGATCGCCGCCCCCGAGGCGTTCAGCGAGCACCCGAACTGGCCGGTCAACTACGGCGCCTGGTACATCGCGCAGGTCCTGGACGCGCTCACCGCCAACCCGGCGGTGTGGGCCAGGACCGCCCTGTTCATCACGTACGACGAGAACGACGGCTACTTCGACCACGTCGTGCCCCCGTACGTCCCGTCCTCGGCGAACCAGGGCCTGTCCACCGTCGACACGAAGCTGGACTACTTCCCGGGCAACCTCCAGTACGCGGCCGGGCACTACGGCCTCGGCCAGCGCGTCCCGATGATCGTGGTGTCGCCCTGGAGCACCGGCGGCTTCGTGTGCTCGCAGATCCTCGACCACACGTCGATCATCCGCTTCATGGAGAAGCGCTTCGGCGTGCGCGAGCCGAACATCTCGCCGTGGCGCCGCGCCGTCTGCGGCGACCTGACCGCCGCGTTCGACTTCAGCGGCAAGCACACCGATCCGGCGGACCTGCCGGACACCTCCGGCTACGAGCCGCCGGACCACGCGCGCCACCCCGACTACTACCCGAAGCCGCCCGCGAGCCCGGCCCTGCCCCGGCAGGAGCGCGGCTCCCGGCCCACCCGGCCGCTGCCGTACGCGCCCCTCGTCGACGGCCGGGCGACCCCCGCCGACGGCAAGTTCACGCTCACGTTCGGCGGCGGCGACGCGGGCGTCTGCTTCCACGTACGCTCCGGCAACCGCACGGACGGCCCCTGGACGTACACCACCGAGGCCGGGAAGACGATCTCCGACGCCTGGAACTCCACGTACTCCGGCGGCCGCCACGACCTCTCCGTCTTCGGCCCCAACGGCTTCCTGCGCGTCTTCAAGGGCCCCGGCAAGCAGGCGGGCCCGGAGGTCACCGCCCGCCACGACCGGGCGACCGGCAACCTGGAGCTGACCCTCACCAACGCGGGGGCCGTGGCCTGCGACTTGACGGTGACCAACGCGTACGGGGGGCGCCGGGACGTTTTCGCGGTCAAGGCGGGGGCGACGGTGCGGCACACCGTCGACCTGAGCGGCAGCCGGCGCTGGTACGACCTGACGGTCGTGTCCAGCGCCGACAGCACGTTCTTGCGCCGCCTGGCCGGCCACGTGGAGAACGGCCTGCCCGGAATCAGCGACCCCGCACTCGCCGCACCGTAGATCGCGCTGATTTTCCCCACCCACCCGCCCTTCCTGGGGCTCCGCCCCAGACCCCGCTCCTCAAACGCCGGAGGGGCTGGAACTTTCGCCGGTGCGGCAAGGTTCTAGCCCGTCCGGCGTTTGAGGACGAGCGCGCAGCGCGGAAAGAAGGGGTCCTAGGGGCGGAGCCCCTAGTTTCGGGAAAGGGGCGGGACTGGGGCGCCCCCGCGAGGACCCGCAGAAATCCGTTGAACCCCACCACCACGCCGCCGTTAGCATGCGTGGGCATGACCCACACCCACCGCCCCAACGGCGCGCCCGACAAGCCCGTCCTCGACGGTCTGGAAGAGAAGTGGTCCCGGCGGTGGGAAGAGAACGGCGTATACGCCTTCGACGCGGACACCGCCCGCCGCGCCCCGCGAGACACCGTCTTCTCCATCGACACCCCGCCCCCCACCGTCAGCGGCTCCCTGCACGTCGGCCACGTCTTCTCGTACACGCACACGGACACCATCGCCCGCTACCAGCGCATGCGCGGCAAGAACGTCTTCTACCCCATGGGGTGGGACGACAACGGCCTGCCCACGGAGCGCCGCGTCCAGAACCACTACGGCGTCCGCTGCGACCCGACGCTGCCCCACGACCCGGACTTCACCCCGCCCGAGAAGCCCGGCAAGCACCAGCTGCCCATCTCCCGGCGGAACTTCATCGAGCTGTGCGAGCGCCTCACCGCCGAGGACGAGCGGGCCTTCGAGGACCTGTGGCGCGCGCTCGGCCTCTCCGTCGACTGGTCGCGCACGTACCAGACCATCGACACGCAGGCCCGCGCCACCTCGCAGCGCGCCTTCCTCGACGACCTCGCACGCGGCGACGCGTACCTCGCGGAGGCGCCCACGCTGTGGGACGTCACGTTCCGCACGGCGGTCGCGCAGGCCGAACTGGAGGACAGGGAGCGCCCTGCCGCGTACCACAGGCTCGGCTTCCACGGCGGCGACGGCCGCACCGTCCTGATCGAGACGACCCGCCCCGAGCTCCTGCCCGCCTGCGTCGCCCTCGTCGCGCACCCCGACGACGAGCGCTACCAGGACCTGTTCGGCACCACGGTCCGCACCCCGCTGTTCGACGTCGAGGTCCCCGTCCTCGCCCACCGCCTGGCGACGCCCGACAAGGGCACCGGCATCGCGATGGTGTGCACGTTCGGCGACACCACGGACGTCACCTGGTGGCGCGAGCTGCGCCTGGCCACGCGGCCCGTCATCGGCTGGGACGGCCGCTTCCTCGCCGAGCCGCCGAGTGGCCTCGACACTCCGGAGGCGCGCGCCGCGTACGCGGAACTCGCGGGCGCGACGGCCCACACCGCGCGCGAGCGCGTCGTCGCCCAGCTGCGCTCCCGGGGCGAGCTGCACGGCGAACCGCGCCCCGTCACGCACGCGGTGAAGTTCTTCGAGAAGGGCGACAAGCCCCTGGAGATCGTCACCACGCGCCAGTGGTACGTCCGCAACGGCGGCCGCGACGAGCGGCTGCGCGACGAACTCCTCGCCCGGGGACAGGAGCTGCGGTGGCATCCGCCGCACATGCGGATCCGCTACGACAACTGGGTCGGCGGACTCAACGGCGACTGGCTGATCAGCCGCCAGCGCTTCTTCGGCGTGCCCATCCCGCTGTGGTACCCGCTCGACGGCGACGGCAGGCCCGACCACGACCGCCCGCTCGTCCCCGACGCGGCGGCGCTGCCCGTCGACCCCAGCGCGCAGACACCGCCCGGCTACGAGGAGCACCAGCGCGGCAAGCCGCACGGCTTCGCGGGCGACCCCGACGTCATGGACACCTGGGCCACCTCCTCGCTCACCCCGCAGATCGCCGGGCGGCAGCTCGCCGACCCGGAGCTCTTCGCCCGCGTCTTCCCGATGGACCTGCGCCCCCAGGCCCACGAGATCATCCGCACCTGGCTGTTCTCGACGGTCGTGCGCGCCCACTGTGGACACGGCACGCTGCCGTGGCGGCACGCCGCGATCTCCGGCTGGATCCTCGACCCCGACCGCAAGAAGATGTCCAAGTCCAAGGGCAACGCCGTCACGCCCACGGACCTCCTTGAGCGGCACGGCTCCGACGCGGTGCGGTACTGGGCGGCGAGCGGGCGGCCCGGCACCGACACGGCCTTCGACATCGGCCAGATGAAGATCGGCCGCCGCCTCGCCACGAAGCTCCTGAACGTCGGCAAGTTCGTCCTCGGCCTCGGCGGCGGCGACCTCGGCGCGGGCGCGGTGACCGAGCCCCTCGACCGGGCGCTGCTCGCCGACCTCGCCACGGCGGTCGAGGAGGCGACGGCCGCGTACGACGACTTCGACTACGCGCGGGCCCTGGAGCGCACCGAGCAGTTCTTCTGGCGCTTCTGCGACGACTACGTGGAGCTGGTCAAGGCCCGCGCCTACGGCGACCACGGGGGCGCGGGTGCGCGGGACTCGGCGCGGGCGGCGCTGGTCACCGCGCTCGACACGGTGCTCCGTCTGTTCGCGCCGGTCCTGCCCTTCGTCACCGAGGAGATCTGGTCCTGGTACGCGGAGGGGTCCGTCCACCGGGCGGGGTGGCCGTCGGCCGACGCCCTGCGGGTCCGCGGCGTGGACACCGCTGTCCTCGCCACGGCGGCCGAGGTCATCGCCGCCATTCGCAAGGCCAAGTCCCTCGCGAAGGTGTCCATGCGGGCGGAGGCCGGCGAGCTCGTGATCCACGCCTCCCGCGCGGCGCTCGACCGCTTCACCCTCGCCCAGTCCGACATCCGCGCCGCGGGCCGAGTGACCTCGGTCTCCCTCCGCGAGTCCCCCGGCGACCTCAGGACAGAGGTGACCCTCGCGGGGGCGCCCCAGACCCGCCCCTTCCCGAACTAGGGGGCTGCGCCCCCTAGCACCCCCG